>NZ_JBIUUS010000009.1:121531-260378 GCF_044742585.1 Kitasatospora sp. NPDC087861 | reverse complement strand
GGCCTGCTTCATCCGGACATACGTGACCGAGGCCGGGTCCTCTCCCACGAGCACGGTCGCCAGACAGGGGGACACCCCCGCGCGCCGACGGATGTCGTCGGCGGCTGCCGCGCTGGTCTCGGTGATTCGGCGGGCGAGATCCGTACCGTCCATCAGCCGCGCCTGCTGCGTCTCCACCACGTACCACTCCTGAGCTCCACAGTGAGGTGCCCAGGCGCACGGCATCGACGATGCGTCAGGCCGCTCCCCGGTGGTACCCCACCTCAGCGCCAGTCACGGCCCACGCTCACAATACCGGCAACTACCAGCCGGTTGGTCCCGTCCACAGATCTTGACAATTACTCCGCCCGCACGGGGAAGGACTTCTCCGTCTTTGCCCGCTTGAGGTCGTACTCGCTGGCGGTGCGCTGCCACTGTGCGTCGGCGGCGGTGAACCGCTCACCGGGTTCGACGGCCTGGGCGGCGGTGAGGATCTCGCGCAGTCGCATCCACCGGTTGGTGACGTGGTCAACCAGCAGGGGCAGCAGAGGCTGACGGACTCGGGTGCGTTCGGCCATCCGTGCGTTGATCTCGCGGCGGCGGACGTTGAACCAGCGCAGTTCGGCATCCCGGATGGGACAGGGCACCGACCACGCCGCCCAGCGCTCGGGTTCGGCGACCGCCCAGCTCTGCAAGTCCAGGTAGAAGGTGCGGACCTTGAGCAGCACGCCGTCCATGTCGAGCCGGGGCCGCCCGCCCGGCAGGACGGAGATGGTCTCCTTCCACTGCTGGTAGGTCTCCTCGCTCAGCCGCAGGTCGGTTTGGTCGGGGTTGACCTTCTCGACATTGCTCCAGAACGTGCCGGGCAGTACCCGGGCCAGCGGCCGCAGCGAGGAGTGGTCCAGGTCGGCGGCGCGGCAGCGAAGGTAGTCCACCAGCAGGTTGCGCACGTTGATGTTGCACAGCTGCTGCCGGTCGACGAGTTCCTCGACGCTCTTCTGCCCGCCAACGAGGGCGGCCCGCAAGACGTTCGGAGCCGACGGCGGGAAGTGTCCCGACTCGTAGAGGATGTGCCAGGCCGCGATCGCCGCGTAGTTGTCCTCCTGGCCGCGCTTGGTGGCCCCGCGGGTGAGCTGCTTGCGCCGCGACTCCAGCGAGTAGTGCAGCAGCACTTCGGGCGTCAGGTCTGCCAGGGAGATCCCGAACACCGTCAGGGCGCAGGAGACGTCGAACAGCGCGGTGCGCCGGGCCGCCGGGGTCGCGTCGGAGGCTTCGACCGCGGCGTGGAACTTGTCCAGCTGCGGGTCCTTGGCCACCAGGCGGAAGTCGAGGGCGTAGTTCGGGTAGGTGTGCCCGCGGAAGGAGTCCAGGCTCGGACGGATCACCCGCAGGCAGAACAACTGGCGGGTGCCCGAGATGAACAGCTTGCGCAGCTTCTTGTCCTCGCCGCCCAGGTCGCCGGGATTCGTGCCGTACTCGTCCAGTCCGGCCGCCACCCATCGCTGCTGCCAGGTAGTGCCGGGGAAACGCTGGAGGTGTTCAAGAATCGTCACCGTGCTGAGGCAGCGCAGTCGGCGCCGCTCAAGGCCCTCGTCGTCCCAGGCCGCCACGGCCGCGTCAGCCACCTTGGCCAGCGAAGCCCGGGGGAGGTCACCGGCCGGACGGGGCGGGTTCTCCGGCTCGGGCGGCGGCGCGGGCTGGATGACCTTGGTGTTCACCCGGTCCGCCGGCGCCTCCAGCCAGCCCCTGCCGCCGCTCTCGGGCCTGCTCTGTGTGGATCTGAAAGGCTTCACCGAGTTGCCCGGCGCGGTCCACGCGTCGGTCAGCGCCTACCTTGAGCCCGTCATCGACGCCGCCCTCACCGCAGCCGGCCTCGACGGCATCCGGACCGCGAAGCGCTTCCTCGCCAACTCCGGCGACGGGGTCGCGTTCGGCTTCGATCCCGCCCTGCTGGGCTTCGTCGTCCACCCTTTCCTCGACCGCCTCGACGAGGAACTCGGCAAGCACAACGCCGATTCGGGTCACATTCGGCTCCGGATGCGGGCCGGCATCCACTCCGGCCACGTCACCCCTGAAGGCGCCCCCGGCGAGGGCAACGGACCGGCGAGGAACGAGTTGCACCGGTTGCTCGACTCCCGGGAGATCAAGGCCGTGCTGGCCAGGGCCAGTTCCGAGACGACGCACCTGGTGGCGATCATCTCCGACCGGGTGTACGAGGACGTGGTCGCCTCGCAGCACACCGGCCTGCACCCGGACCGGTTCCAGAGCGTCCTGGCGACCGTCCCCGGAAAGGCGTTCGCCCGGAGGGCCTGGCTCTACGTCCCGACCCCCTCCGGAAACCTCCTCGCCACACCCGGCTGTGTCCCGTCCCGCCGTCCCAGCGCGCTCAGGGGGCTCTTCACCGCGTTCGGCCGCCTGAGCTCGAAGATCAATCCCCTTCTCGACCGCATCGACCCGCACCGTTCGACTGGAGGAACCGACTCATGGCTCTGATCCCGTACAACAGCGTGCTCGACGTCATCCACGCGCGGGTGACCAGCGCCGCCCACCTGCGACCGGGTGCCCTCCCGGTCGAGGTGGGCGGCGAGACCGTCCACCTCGACCTGCCTCAAGCCCGGGCGGCGCTGTACGAGCAGCCGGTGGACGAGGCGCTGCGCAACGAGGTCTGGCGCGGGGCCGTCGCGCTGGCCCAGCACGACGCGCTGGCGGCGGCCATCGGCTCGACCGAGGTCACCGGGTGGGTCGAGGCCGTCGTCTGGCTCGCCCTGCCGCACCTCGGCCGGATCGCCCGTCAGGCATCGGCCCGCCTGGGCGCGGACCGGCGGGACGTCGAGTCCGAGGTCACGCTCGCGATCGTCGAGCGGCTGGCCGAGGTGTCGGCGGACGACCCCGACGTCGGAATGGATCTACTCCGGACGGCCGGCCGCCGGGGGTGGGAGTTCGCCCGCCGGTCGGCCTCCGGAGGACAGCCGGTGGAAGACATCGTCGCCGTGGCCGACGCCCGCACCGCCGAGTCGGCCGAGGACTTCTGGGAGCTCACGATCACCCCGCCGGACCGCGCGGATGGCCTGGCCGCGCCGTTGCGCCTCACCTCCCGCTCGACCGTGGAGGGCGCCCGACTCAGTGAACTCGCTGACCACCTCGGCCTGCGCGAGGTGGTCCACCGCGCCCACCGGCCGCACCGCGGCCCGCGGCTCGGGTCGCTCTCCCTCCGCTCGGCGGGGGTCGGCCGGTGACCGCCCGTGCCGGTGGCCCGATGACCTTTCCCGAGTTGTTCGACCTCCCGCTGGTCGTCGACCTGCGCACCGCAGCCCGGGCGTTCGGCATCTGCCAGGCCACCGCTTACCGACTCATCCACCGCGACGCGTTCCCCTGCCCGGTGGTCCGCACCGGATACCGCTACCGGGTGCCCACCGTCGGCCTGCTCAGCGCCCTGGGCATCGAGGACCTCCCCGTCTACGCATCCGACCTGGACCCCTGGGTCAGCGCCCCGCCCCTGCCCGGTCTCGAATGGAAGGACCTCGCATGATCGCCATGACCGCGACCGCCCAACCGGAGCCGCCTCGACCGGAGCCGCTCCAGCCGGAGGTGCCCGAGGAGTTGCTGACCTGCTTCGTGATCGGCCCGATCGGGGACCGCCACGCCGAGGTCGGCAGCCCGGCCCGGCAGGCGTACGAGACGTCCCTCGAGACCTTCGAGGAAGTCATCGGCCCGGCCTGTGCCGCCTTCCGCGTCCAGGCGGTGCGCGCGGACCAGATCCAGCAGGCCGGGGAGATCACCGAGCAGATCTGCCGCCACGTGCTGCAGTCCGACATCGTCATCGCCGATGTGACCGGCGGAAACGCCAACGTGATGTACGAACTCGGCCTCCGGCACACGACCGGCCGTCTCACCATCCACATCGGCGAGCACGGACGGCTGCCGTTCGACATCTCGCCCATCCGGACGATCCTGTTCAAGCGCTCCCGCAGTGGACTGGTGAACGCCCGCAACGAGTTGCAGGAGGCGCTGGAACGGGGGATCCGGGAGGGGTTCGCCCCGCTCACCCCAGCGAGGATCCTGCTCGGTCTCCGTTCTCCGGACGGGGTCGAAGTCTCTCCGGACGGGACCGAGGTCGAGGTGTCGGCGAAGCCGCGACCGGACGAGGCGGACGCGCCCGGTCTGATCGACCTCTTCGCCACGGTCGAGGCCGAGATGGACCTGATGACCGAGGGCATCGAAACCATGACCGGCCTGGTCAACACCATCGGCACCCTGGCCGAGGAGTTCGGACCGGACATGAAGCGCGCCTCGGCGAACGGTGCGCCACCGTCCGCCGCGCTCGCGACGGCCAGGCGCTTCGGCGCCGCCCTCAGCCGCCCCGCGGCCGAACTCAAGACGTGTGCGGCGGAGTTCACCACGCGCATGTCGAACATCGACGCGACCGTACACGCCTCGCTGGACATGTTCCAGCACCTGCCGCAGACCGGGGACGGCCAGGAGACCCACGGTTTCCTGCACCAGCTCATCGACATGTCCCAGGCCTCGCGCGAGGGTCTGGAGACGCTTCGGCTCTTCCGGATGATGATGGAGTGGCTCACCAACGTGAGTCGTGACCTGTGGGCCCCGGCCAGGGACATCATGGCCGCGCTCGACCTGGTCACCGACGCGATGGTGCGGGTCGAGAGTTGGGATCAGCGGGCCCGGGCGCTGGTCTGAGCGGGTGGGCCGGGCGTCGGGGGCGGTGGCCTCCCGGCGCCCGGCCGGGGGTGCGGTTACCAGGCGTAGTCC
Source organism: Kitasatospora sp. NPDC087861 (assembly GCF_044742585.1). NCBI lineage: Bacteria > Bacillati > Actinomycetota > Actinomycetes > Kitasatosporales > Streptomycetaceae > Kitasatospora > Kitasatospora sp. NPDC087861. The sequence goes on along the minus strand of NZ_JBIUUS010000009.1, from coordinate 255,629 downwards.
TCCGGGGCCGGTTGGTGGCCGGGGAAGAGTTCGTCGAGGCGGTCGAGGGTCTTCTGGTCGAGCTTCAGGTCGAGGGCGGCGACGGCGGCGTCGAGGTGGGCGGGGGTGCGGGGGCCGATGATGGGGGCGGTGACGGCGGGGCGGGTGAGGAGCCAGGCGAGGCCGAGGTCGGCGGGGTCGGTGCCGAGGTCGGCGGCGAGGTCCTCGTAGGCCTGGATGCGGTCGCGGTGGACGGAGAGAAGGCCGTCGACCAGGGGCAGGGCGCCGCGGACGCGGGTGCCTTCGCGTTCCTTGCGGAGGATGCCGCCGAGGAGGCCGCTGCGCAGCGGGGACCAGGGCAGCAGGCCGAGGCCGTAGTGCTGGAGCGCGGGGATGACCTCGAGTTCGATGGTGCGGTCGAGGAGGTTGTAGAGGGACTGTTCGCTCACCAGGCCGAGGAAGTGGCGGGAGCGGGCGGCCTCCTGGGCCTGGGCGATGTGCCAGCCGGCGAAGTTGCTGGAGCCGACGTAGATGACCTTGCCCTGGGCGACCAGGACCTCCATCGCCTGCCAGATCTCCTCCCAGGGCGTGTCCCGGTCGATGTGGTGCATCTGGTAGAGGTCGATGTGGTCGGTGTTCAGGCGCCGCAGGCTGGCCTCGACGGCCCTGCGGATGGCGAGCGCGGAGAGCTTGCCCTCGTTGGGCCAGTCGCCCATCGCCCCGTAGACCTTGGTGGCGAGGACGGTGCGTTCGCGGCGGCCGCCGCCCTGGGCGAACCAGCGGCCGATGATCTCCTCGGTGCGGCCCTTGAGGTTGCCCTCGCTGTCGCGGCCGTAGGCGTTGGCGGTGTCGAAGAAGTTGATGCCCCGCTCGTGGGCGGTGTCCATGATGCGGTGGGCCTCGGACTCCTCGGTGTGGGGGCCGAAGTTCATGGTGCCCAGGCAGAGTCGGGAGACGGTCAGGCCGGTGCGGCCGAGGTGGGTGAACTCCATGGCGCCCACCTTCGGCCGCACCGGAGCCGATGTCCAGCACATTCCGTCAGCCGAACCGCGTCGGACGGGATCGCCGATTCCGGCCCGCTCAGCGCCCGTGCGTGGCGAACTTCCGTACGGCGAGCGGCACACAGAGCGCGAGCAGCAGGGCGCTCCAGAACAGACCGGCCAGGACGGCGTGCTGCATGGGCCAGGCGTCGCCCGCCGCGGAGGGGTTGCCGAAGAGTTCGCGGCAGGCCTGGACGACGGAGCTGATCGGGTTCCAGTCGGCGACGACCCGCAGCCAGCCGGGCATGCCGCCGGTGGGCACGTAGGCGTTGGTGACCATCGCCACCGGGAAGACGGCGACGGAGAGTTGGCCGGCGGCCTCCTCCTTGCCGACCGCCAGGCCGAGGCAGGTGCCGACCCAGGTCATCACGAAGCGGAAGAGCAGCAGCAGTGCGAACGCGCCCGCCGCGTCGGCGGCGCCGCCCCGGGCTCGCCAGCCGGCGGCGAGCCCGACGAGGGCCAGCAGGGCCAGCACGAGGACGCTGACCAGCAGGTCGGCGAGGGTCTGCCCGAGCAGCAGACCGGTGCGGGAGACGGGCATGGAACGCAGCCGGTCGGTGACACCGCGTCCGACGTCGCGGGCGGCGCCGACCATGGTGGGCATGATGCCGTTGGTGGCGACCATGGCGAACAGGCCGGGCATCAGGAACTCGCGGTAGTCGCCGCCGCCCGGGATCCGCATCGCGCTGCCGAAGACGTACCCGAAGACCACCACCATGATCACCGGAACGCCCAGCGAGGCGGCCAACAGGCCCGGCGAATGGCGGTAGTTGAGGAGGATGCGGAGCATCGACGTCCAGGTGTCGACGACCAGCCGGGCGGGGCGGGACGGCATCGGCGCGGGTGCGTACACGGCGGCCATCAGGCGGCGCTCCTCAGGGTGTCGGCGGATTCGCGGGTGAGTGCGAGGAACACGTCGTCCAGTGAGGGGGCCCGTACGGCGGCGTCCTCGGCGGTGATCCCGACGGTTTCCAACTCCCTTACCAGCGAGGGCAGCAGGACTGCCACGCCGGGCCGGGTCAGCACCGTCACGGTCCGTTCGGCCACGTCCACCTCCGCATCCCCGCCGGAGAGCGCGGACAGCACCACGGCGGCGGAGGCGAGCTGCTCCGGATCGGCGAGGGTGACGGACAGCTGGCTGCCGATCGCGGCCTTGAGGCGGGCCGGTGGGCCGGTGGCGATGGCGGCGCCGTGGTCGACGACCACGATGTCGTCGGCGAGCCGGTCGGCCTCCTCCAGGTACTGGGTGGTGAGCAGCACGGTGGTGCCACCGTCGGCCAACTCCTTGACGGTGTCCCAGATCTCCTGACGGCTGCGCGGGTCGAGCCCGGTGGTGGGCTCGTCCAGGAAGAGCACCGGCGGGCTGGTGACCAGGCTGGCGATGAGGTCGAGGCGCCGGCGCATGCCGCCGGAGTAGGTGCGGACGAGCCGGTCGCCGGCCCCGGTCAGGTCGAAGCGTTCGAGCAGTTCGTCGGCGCGGGCCCGGGCGCGGCGGGCGCCGAGGTGGTGCAGCCGCCCGAGCAGGTGGAGGTTGTCGCGCCCGGTGATGCCCTCGTCGACGGCGGCGTGCTGCCCGGCGAGGCCGATGGCCCGGCGGACGTCCTCGGCGGCGCGGACGACGTCGTGGCCGGCGACCCGGGCGGTGCCCCGGTCGGGGGCGACCAGGGTGGCGAGGACACGGACAGCGGTGGTCTTGCCGGCGCCGTTGGGGCCGAGCAGCCCGCACACGGTGCCGGCGGGGACTGCGAGGTCGAGGCCGCGGAGCGCCTCGGTGGACCCGAATCGTTTCTCCACGCCCGTCATCTCGATGGCGGGTCGGGCGGTGTCGGACATGGCTCTGCCCCTTCTCTAGGTACAGCGTACGTAGAAGCGCGCGCAAGCGCATCGTACTACGTACGCCGTACGTATCTAAGATGGGAGGCCGAGGTGATCTTCAGTGCCGTCCAGCAAGCCCCCCAGCAGCAGCCAGCGCCCGGCCGCCCCCGAGGCGCCCGAACTGATCTGGCTGCGCCCCGAGCGCACCGGCCGCGGGCCGAAGCCGGCCCACAGCCGGACGTCCATCGCGGCCGCGGCCGTCGAGATCGCCGACGCGGAGGGCCTGGACGCCGCCTCCATGCGCCGGGTCGCGGCCGCCCTCGGGGCGGGCACCATGTCGCTCTACAACTACGTGCCGAAGAAGGAGCACCTGCTCGACCTCATGCTCGACGCGGCCGTCGCCGAGTACGACTACGCCGCCCTCGCCCCCACCGGCGACTGCCGTGCCGACCTCGCCCGCCTCGGCCACCAGCAGCTCGGCCTCTGCCGCCGCCACCCCTGGCTGCCCGCCCTGGTCATCTCCCGCCCGGGCATCGGACCCAACGCGTTGCGCTACACCGACCACTTCCTCGCCGTCACCGCACCCACTGGCCTGGACGGCGGAGCCCGGATGGAGGCCATGGCCCTGTTCAACGGCTTCATCTGCCAGTACGCCCAGTACGAGCAGTCGGCGGCCGCGGGCGCCAAGTGGCAGGCGGAGCTGGTCGGTTACCTCACCCGGGCCGCCATGAGCGGCGAATACCCGAACCTGGCACAGGCGTTCGCGACGTCCGGACCGCCCGGCGATCCGGACACCGCCTTCGACCGTGCACTGGACCGGGTGATCACCGCCATCCTGGCCCCGCCGACGGGCGGCTAGCGCTGCTCCGCGGAAGCTCGTCGAAGGGTGTTGATCAGGCGGCCTTGAGCGGGGTGCAGTTGTCGGGCAGGTCCGAGCAGGCCCGACGCGGCTTCAACGGGTTGGTCTCACTGCTCGGTGGCGATGTTCCGCAACCGGACCCGCTTGGCCGTCAGGCCGTGATGACCGGCCAGATCAGGCCCCACCGCGTCATCCGACAGGTCGCCGGGATACCGCACACGCTCGCCCCTACCCACCAGCGCCCCGCATCACCGGCCCAGCGTGAAGTCCAGAAACCGGACAACCCACCGCAGCGGTGTGGGAGGAATCCGGCCGCACCTACGGGGCCCGCCGGGGTCCAGGACGACGGCTCGTTCAAGGCCACCCGTCCCTACATTCACTCCAGCCTGCAAAGGCTCGGCGCGGGTTACATGCTGACCACGCCGGACCAGCACCAGCTGATGTTCGACTCGGCCGGCCAGCTGACCTCGACGGTCGATCCGGCCGGCGTCGGCCTCACGATGACATATACGGGCGGCCAGCTCACCGCCATCACCGACGGCGTTGGCCGCTCCGTCAGCCTGGGCTACACCGGTACGTTGCTGACCAGCATGACGCTGCCCGGTCAGCGAACGGTCACCTACCAGTACACGGGCAACCTGCCCACCGCCGTTCGTGACCAGCGCGGCCAGACCACCGTCTACGGCTACGACGCGAACGGGCTGCTCGCGACGGTCACCGACCCGCTCGGCCACGTCGTGGCGGCCAACACCTATGACGGATCCGGCCGGGTGGTGAGCCAGATCGATGGACTCGGTGGGAAGACCACGTTCAGCTACGACACCGACAACTCCACTACGTACGGGTTCAGGCACGGATTCCGTGAAGTCGATCGTGCTTCCGTGCGCTGGGTGACGCTCCGTCATAGCCGGGTGGATGCTGACCGCGTGTGAGGAAACTTCCTTCTGCTTCCGCATCTCGCAGGGGTGCGGGTCGAGTGCATGGATGTGCGGGACGGACGCGTGGTGATCGAGGCGTCGACGCTGGAGGACGTGCCGGTGTCGTGTCCAGGCTGCCAGACCGTGTCAGGTCGGGTGCACAGCAGGTATGGACGGCGCCTGGCCGACGCGCCGTGCGGCGGGCGGGGCGTGGTGATCGAACTGTCGGTGCGCCGGCTGTTCTGCGACAACGGGGACTGCCCGCGGGTCACCTTCGCCGAGCAGATCGAGGGGCTGACCTGCCGCTACGGCCGACGGACGCCGGTCCTTCAGCGGATGCTCGGCGCCCTCGGCGTCGTCCTGGCCGCTCGCGCCGTGGCCCGCCTCGCTCTGCTGCTCGGCATCGTGATCAGCCGGATGACCGTCCTACGGCTGGTCATAGCGCTGCCGGACCCGGTCTGGGCGAGCCCGCGCGTGCTCGGCATCGACGAGTTCGCCACCAGGAAGGGCCGCCGCTACGGCACCGTCCTGGTCGACTGCGAGACCCACCAGCCCCTTGACCTGCTCCCGGACCGCGACGCGGAAAGCGTCGCCGCCTGGCTGCGCGAGCACCCCGGTGTCGAGATCGTCTGCCGCGACCGCGCACAGGTCTTCGCGGACGGCGCTCGCACCGGAGCGCCCAACGCCCAGCACTGTGCGGACAAATGGCACGTCTGGCGCAACCTCGGCGAAGCCGTCGAACGCCTCGTCTCCCGCCACCGTGCCCTGCTGCGCGACCTCGCCGAACCCGCACCTGCACCTGCACCTGCCTCCGAGCCGCCCGAGCCAGTGGCTCGCGAACTCGCGCCGACCGAGATCGTCGAGGCTGGCGAGGACACGCCCGAGCCCTACCCGCAGGGGAAGTTCCTCGACCGGCTCCGCGACACCCACGCGGCCGTCCGTGCCCAGGTCGAGCAGGGCGTCAGCCTGCGCGAGATCGCCCGACGTCTCGGTCTCGGACGCAACACGGTCCGCAAGTACGCGCGTGCCGCCAGCCCCGAGGCGATGCTGCACGGCCAGTGGCAGAACCGGACCAGCAAGCTCGACCGCTTCAAGCCGTACCTCGAACAGCGCATGGCCGAGGGCTGCACGAACCTGGCCCGGCTCCACCGTGAACTGCAGGAACGCGGGGCACGCTGCAGTTACAGCACCCTGCGCGACTACGTCCGGCCGCTACGGTCCGAGCGTTCGGCCGTGGGGGACTCGCCACCGATCGCCCGGCCGCCTTCGCCCCGCGAGGCCACCGGCTGGATCATGCGCCACCCCGACCACCTGCGCGAGGACGATCAGCAGCAGCTCAAGATCCTGCTGGCCCGATCACCCGAGCTCATGGCCGCGGCCAGCCACGTCCGCACCTTCGCGACCATCATGACCATCATGACCATCATGACCAACATGACCAACCGTGAAGGAGACCAGCTGACCCGCTGGATCGCCGACGTCTGCGCGGACGAGCAGTGCGGCCTGGCCGGCTTCGCCGCCGGACTGCTCACCGACCTCGACGCCGTCGTCTACGGCATGAGCACCGACTGGTCGTCCGGGCCGGTCGAGGGCCGCGTCAACGACCTCAAGGCGCTCAAGCGCAGCATGTTCGGCCGAGCAAAGCCACCGCTGCTGCGCAAGCGGCTCCTCCTGACCGCGGCCAGCCGCCGACCACAGACCGTCACGGCCCGCTGACCGACTTCACCGAATCCATGCCAACCCCGGTTCAGCCACGGCCGACAGATCGAAACCAGTCGCGACGGCACCGGCCCCTGCGGGATGCTTGGGTCGTGCGCCTGAATATCGATGGGGTTACCCCGGTGCCGCGGATGCTTTTGCTCAGCGAGTTCCTGCTCCACGCCGACTTTCAGGTCGAGTTGGACGCACCGGTGTTCGTCGCGGCGGGCGACCGGGTCTCCTACCAGGACGGCGGTGTCGTGGTGACGCGCTCGACCGGTGAGCAATACAAGCACCCGATCCGCGACAGCTACTGGATCTGCGGCTGATGGCGACGGGCTCGACGCGCATCGCCATCTTGCAACCACCGGCGTGGTTGTGGGAGACACCGAGCGATTCGCTGGCTCGGGCCCTGGCAGTGCCGCGCATCAACTTCAGCGATCTCATACGCGCTCACCTCCGCCAGGGCACCGACCTGGGGATCCGATCCGCCGAGATCATGAACTCCGGCGGGCCGCTCCCGGACGAGATCATCAACGCGATCGTCCGGGACCACCTGTGCCAGGCGGCCCCCGCAGCTTTCCTCCTCGACCGGCACCCTCTCAACGCCGCCCAGGCGCTTGCTCTGGACGAGCTGCTCCACGAACTCGGCACGCCCCTGGACAGCGTGTTGCGCCTGTACCTTACCGAGCAGGAGGTGGAGGGCCGCGTCCGCCACCAGTCCGCCCGTCGCCTCTGCCGTAACGACTCGGCCCATGTCTACGAGCCGGCGGTGGACACCCGCGACGTCGATGGCGCCTGCAACGTCTGCGGCGGTGAGCTCTATCAGCGTGAGGACGACAAAGAGAAGAGCATCCGCGGTCGGTTCAGCAGTTACGAAGCGATGGTGGAGCCCATCATCCAGCACTACGCAAGGCAAGGGCTCCTCGTCACGGTCGACGCTGTCGGCACACCCGACGAGATAGCCAGTCGCGCGCTCACCGCGCTCTGACAGCATCAGGTCTCCACCCGGATGTGACGGAGCGTCACCCAGCGCACGGATGCCCGATCGACTTCACGGAATCCGTGCCTGAACCTACGTACGTGACCCACCCGGACGGCCGGATCTGGACCCACGTGTACACCGGGGGTGTCATCAGCTGGCAGTCCGACCCCTACGGCAAGACCACACGCTACACCTACGACAGCTCGTTCAACCGAACGGCTGTCACCGATCCCAACGGCAACACCTCCACCTTGACGTTCGACACCAACGGCAACGTGCTGACCAGCGTCGCCCCCGCTTCGGTGTCGGCGACCCAGACCTGGACGTACGACGGCAACAACAACGTAGCCTCGCTCAAGGACGGCTTAGGCCGGACCACGAGCTACACCTACAACTCGGCGAACCAGCTGACCGCCACCACCGACCCGGCAGGCGGGAAGACCAGCTACACCTACACGCCGCTCGGTGCCATGGCCACCGTGACCACACCGCGCGGAGCCACCACCACCTACGGGTATGACAACGCGGGCAACCGCACCTCGGTCACCACACCGCTCGGTGAGAAGACCACGTTCACCTACGACGCGGCCGCCCGGGTCACCAGCAAGACCGACCCACGGGGCAACGCACCCGGTGCCAACGCCGCCGCGTACACGACCACGTACACCTACGACGCCGGCGACCTGCTCACCTCGGCCGCCGACCCCCTGGGCGGCGTCACCGCCTACGGCTACGACAACGCCGGAAACCTCACCAGCACCAAGAACCCGCTCGGCAGCACCACGACCTACGGCTACGACGCCGCCGGCCACCGCACCACGACCAAAGACCCGGCAGGCAACACCACAACCAGCGTCTACGACCCGGCCGGGAACCTGGCCGCCGTCACCGACGCGGCCGGGAACAAGACCACTTACGGCTACGACGGGAACAACCGGCTCCTCACCACCATCAGCGCACGCGGAAACGCCCCCGGAGCCACCGCGGCCAGCTACACGTGGACCTACGGCTACGACGCCAACGGCAACCGGACCACCGCGACCGACCCGACCGGGGCCACCAGCGCCACGGCCCACGACGCCGTCAACCGGCCCGTCGCATTCACGGACCCGCTCGGCAACAGCACCTCCACCATGTACGACGCGGCCAGCCAGATCACAGCCACCACCGACCCGACGGGCGCGAAGAGCACCCTCGGCTACGACGCTACCGGCAGGCCGACGAGCCTGACCGACGCGCTGGGCAAGACCACCAGTAGCAACTACGACGCCGACGGTAACAGGATCAGCCGCACCAGCCCCGAAGGAAACAAGACCACCTGGACCTACGACAACGACCAGCGAACCAGTACCGTCACCGACCCGCGCGGCAACGCCTCCGGCACCACCGCCTCCACCTACACCACCACCTACGGCTATGACGCCGCGGGAAACCTCACCACCGTCAAGGACCCGCTCGGCAACACCGCCAGCACGTCCTACGACGCCCTCAACCGACCCACCCAGGTGACCGACCCACTCGGCCGGACCGCCGCCACCGCCTACGACGCCATCGGACGGGTCACCACGGTGACCGACCCGACGGGCGCGGTGACCACCAACGCGTGGAACACGGTCGGGGACCGGACCGGTCGGACCGACGCCAACGACCACGTCACCACCTACACGTACGACGCCGTCCACCGCCTCGTCGAGGCCACCGACCCGCTCAGCCACAAGGTCGGCTACAGCTACGACCCTGATGGCAACCCGGCGAAGACCACCAACAGCCGCGGGGCAACGGCCACGACAACCTATGACTCCCGGGGGCTGCCCACCGTCACCACCTATTCCGACGGCACCCCCACCGTCTCCCGGACCTACGACAAGGCCGGACGCCCGGTCTCCATCACCGACGCCAGCGGAAGCCGCGCCTTCGGGTACGACTCCGTAGGTCGGCTGACGTCCGCCTCCAAGCCGGACGGCACGGCAGGCTTCACCTACGGCTACGACGCCGTCGGAAACCTGACTAATCGTCAATACCCTGACGGCCGGTCGTTCGCCTACGCCTTCGACGGCGATCGTCGACAGACCCGCCAGAGCATTGGCGACCTGAGCACGACGTACTCCTACGACCCAGCCGGACATCTGACCAGCGCCACGCTGCCCGGCAGCAACGGCTACACCGAGGCCCGCACCTACGACCCCGCCGGACGACTCAGCAGCATCGGAAGCACCAAGGGAACCACCACCCTGGCATCCTGGAACCTCACCCGAGATGCCGCAGGCCAGCCGACCGCTGTCGACGTGAACCGACTCGGCACCCAGCCAACCCGACAGACCTACACCTACGACGCCAGCGGCCGACTCACCTCCGCAACCGCCGACAACTCAGCCACCTCCTACACGTATGACGCGGTCGGCAACCGCAAGAGCTCGACCCGAGACGGTCAGACCACCACCTACACCTACGACTCCGCGGACCAGCTCACGCTGACCAGCGCCGGCCTGATCCGCCAGAAGTACGCGTACGACGCGGACGGCAACTACACCGGCAACGGCTTCAGCACCAGCACCATCGGCTACGACTTCACCAACCACCCGATCAGCGCGGTCCAAGCCGGTATCACCTACAACTTCACCAACGACGCCCAGGGCAACCGCGTCACCACCAGCTCGGCCGGCGCCACGGTCCGAACTGCGCTCTGGGACATCAACAACAGCCTCCCGCAGCTCGCCACGGAGACCGACGGCACAGGTGCCACGGTAGGCGACTACGGCTACGACCCGCTCGGACTGCCACAGTCCCAGCACACCGCCAGCGCCACCTACTACAACCACCCCGACTGGCTCGGCTCCATAACGGACCTGACCGACGCGAACGGCACCCAGCAAACCCGCGCCACCTACGACGCCTTCGGCCAGCAAACCACCACGGCCGTCGCAGCCAACGCCCCGGCAAGCCCGTTCGGCTTCACCGGCCAGTACAACGACCCCGCCCTCACCGGCAAGCAGTACCTGCGCGCCCGCAACTACGACCCGGCGACCGGACGCTTCCTCGGACGCGACCCACTGGCAACCCCGGCCTCGTCCCCGTACACATCCGCATACACCTACGCGGCCGGCGCACCCACCGTCTACACCGACCCCACCGGCCTGTCGCCCGAGGACGACGACCCCGAGAAGATGGGCAACCTCGAGGCCATCCGGAGCGGCCTCGTCAAGGGCTTCAAAATGCCTTTCGAATTCGTCGGCGACGTCTTCGGCGCCGTCACCAGCCGCAACGGCGGCGCTGGCGCCTTCGCCGACAAGTACTTCCCCGTCCGCCCCGCCTACGCCATGTACGTCGCCGCAGCCAAACTCCGCGAATTCGGTTGCAACAACGTCGCCGACCAGGTCGAAAAGCATGCCGACGAACTCGCCCAACAAGTCGCCGTCGCAGGCATGGGTGGTATCCGCTCCTGGGCGACCAAGAGTCGGCTTTTCGCGCCGCGCGTCACCGCGCACGCCACGGACGAGCCCATCACCCCGACCGTCAATGGTGGAAGCTGGAACCCGCGGAATCGCCCTACCTATACCGTGGCGTCAGCCACGCGGACAAGTCGTCCCCGACTAACTGGCTCAGGGCATACCAGGACGCACTCAAGGGCCGCGCCGTGCCGAACGGGAAGAATATGGATGTGCAGCGCCATGTCGGCGGCAACACCGACGACAGCGGATACACTTCCTGGACTACCGAGCTCGAAGACGTCGCACGTGACTGCAGCATAGAGGGAAATGGTCCGGGGGCCGTCCTGAGGATCCCCAACGCCGATGGCCCCGGCTACTCCCGCGTCCCTGGCGTCGTCTACGTCGAGGACTACGCGACCGAAATGGAGGTCACCATCAGCGGCAGCGTGACCGGCGCCGAGATCAGCGTGAACGGAGGGCCATGGACCCGGATCACTCCATGAGGCTCATCCGCACCGCGATCATTGAGGGCGTCTGCCCTGAGGAGATCGAGGCCCTACTGAAGGGCGACACCATCCTGGAGAGCTCACCTGTAAACAGTGAGTCGCTGCGCCGGACGTATACTCGGCGGCTTCTCCGGAGTCCCACTGAGGCGAGGCATCTTGCTGCGACTCGCGCTCTCGTCGACTTCCTGTCCTCCGTCGACGACCCGGAACTCTCCATGATCACGGTGGATGCCGGAGACCGGGGATACGAGATGTTCCTGGCGGACGCGGAGGAGACCCGCATCCAGTTCTGGATGAGTATGTTCAGTAGGCCTGCAACGATGTAGAAGTTCACACGCCTTTCTTTCCTCGGCTGACGGAACCGACAAGGCAGCAAGGCCTGCTATTTCAACTCGGAATGCATTGTAATGAACCCAGGCGAAAGGACATGGGATTTCGTCGGCACACCACACATCGGGTGATCAAGAGGAATATGCTTACCTTTGGGACGAGTCGGATCCTGGCTGGATCCTTTTCCGGGGAAGGATCGTTGATATTCCGAAAATCTTCAACCGGATCACCCGCATGCTCCTGTCGATGGAAGACAACGACGAATTGCGTGCCCTGACGGAACTGATGCTTTATCACGACGTTCCGCTGCTAGATTAGATCCCCCCCGGGGGATTAGCCGAGCGACCGGGTCGACTGCCTCCCAGCTCGACCCGATCGGTACCGATTGAGCGGCTAAGGGGACAACGATGACAGGTGGCCTCACCTCATTCAAGGCTAGGCCACCTGCGCACGCCCCGCCGGCGGGCGCGGCCCTCCAACCGCGCCCGCTCATCCGCTGCTCACCCCCTGCTCGCCCGCATTCCCACCCGCGCTCTCACCCCCCGAACGCCGCCCGCGGCAGCACCGCCACCGCCCGCCCGTCGACCAGCACCACCGCAGCCTCGTGCGCACCCCCCAGCACCGCCCGCGCCTCGGCCGGCGACTGCCCGACGCCCACCGCCGGCAGCACCGGCCCGATCAGCGCGCCCAGCGGATCACCCAGCGGATCGCCCGGCGTGGCCCCGCCGTCCGAGAGCGCCGCCGCCAGCACCGCCCGCGACACCGAGCCGACCACCTCCGTCGCGCTCACCCCGTACGGCCTCGCCGACCGCGCCAGCACCACCGGCGCCACCCCGCCGGGCGCGGCGCGCAGCGCCTCCAGCGCCTCGCCGACCGTCGCACCGGCGTCGACCACGACCAACGGGCCGGCCCCGTCGAGCAGCGGGCGAATCAGCGGCCGGAGGCCGTCCGCCTCCTCCAGGAAGCCCCACTGTCGCATCCAGTCGTCGCTGTGCACCTTGGAGAGGTAGGACCGCCCCGAGTCCGGCAGCAGCACCACGACCAGGTCGTCCGGCCCGAGGCGCCGCGCCACCCGCAGCGCCGCCGCCACCGCCGTGCCCGAGGAGGGCCCGGCCAGGATGCCCTCCTCGCGGGCGAGCCGACGGGCCGTCAGCAGCGACTCGCGGTCCGGGATGCGCTCGAAGGCATCCGCCGCGTCCGACCGGTAGGCCTGCGGCCAGCGGTCCTCGACGGTGTCGGGGTGGAGAAAGTGCCCGATGCTATCGACGAACCACGGGCTGCCGTCCCCGCCCCCGTACATCGAGGACTCCGGGTCCGCGCCGACCACGGTCACGGAGCCGCCGGACACCTGCCTGAGGTAGCCGCCGTTGCCGGTGATGGTCCCGCCGGTGCCGACGCCCGCGACGAAGTGGGTCACCCGGCCGCCGGTCTGCTCCCAGATCTCGGGGCCGGTGGTGCGCACATGGGCGTCCGGATTGGCCGGGTTGTCGTACTGGTTGGCGAGCCAGGCGCCGGGGATCTCCTCCACCAGCCGCCGCACGACGTTGAACAGGTGCGCCGGGTCCTCGGCCGGCACGGCCGTCGGGGCGAGCACCACCTCCGCGCCGTACGCCCGCAGGATGTCCGACTTCTCGGGCGCGGACTTGTCGGACACCCCGGCGATCACCCGGTAGCCGCGCTGCCGCCCGACGATGGCCAGCCCGATGCCGGTGTTGCCGGAGGTCGCCTCGACGATCGTCCCGCCCGGCCGCAGCAGACCGTCCCGCTCGGCGGCCAGCACCATGGACAGCGCGGCGCGGTCCTTGACGCTGCCGCCGATGTTGAGGAACTCGGCCTTGGCGTAGATCGGCGCGGGCAACCCGGCGCCGAGCCGGGCGAGGCGGAACAGGGGCGTCCCACCGATCGCGTCGAGTACGGATTCGTGCACTGCCGCCATGTGCGGCCCCCTTCGGTCGGTGTCCGACCGAGCCTGCCCAGCCACGAGGCCCGATAGCCGCCCCGCCGCGGAGTGAAAGCCGCGGAGTGAAAGCCGGCCGCGCCGACTTTCACTCCGCCCTCCCGCTTGTGCCGCCCTACCTGTTCTCCACCATCTCCTTGAACTGCTCCAGATCCGTTCGCACCGCCTGCTCGACGGCCCGCACCTGGGCGAACCCCTTCGGCCCGCCGAACGCCTCCCGCAGCTCGGCCCCGTCGTACTCCAGCCGCGCCTGCAGCGCGCAGTGCCCGTCGTCCAGCTCCAGCACGGCGAAGGCGCCCTTCAGCTCCGGGCTGCCGCCGAGCGTCTGCCACGCCAGCACCTGCTCACCGCCCCGGTCGGTGAGCTCGGTGTCGAAGCCGCGTGGTTCACCCCCGGCACCCACGTCGAAGTGCGCCCGGCTGTCGCCCTCGGCGAAAGCGCTGCGCACACCGTCGACGAACTGTGGATACTCGTCGATCCGGTGCAGCTGTGCCCAGACCTGCTCAGCAGGGGCGTCGATCTCGATCTGTTCTTCCAGCCTGCTCATCGGAAGCCTCACTTCCCGAACCGGCGGCCCAGCCCGGCCCGGCCGGGCCATCAAACCCCTTCCAGCCTGCGCCGCCCCGCGCCGACCCGCACGTTCGCACGGGAACCGCCGCGCGGCGTCCGGGGCTTTGCGTGACTGATCCACTGCGTTGCGCCGGCGGGGGCCGTCGGCGGGAGCGGTCGGCGGAGGCCGTCGGCGGGGGCCGTCGGTGGGAGCGGTCGGCGGAGGCGGACTGGCGCGGCGCGAACCGGGGCGCGCAACGGCCAGTACGCGCCCTCTGAACTGGTCACGCTCCAAGTTGCGCAACGGCGCCGGGTACGCCCGCCCCCTCCGGGGTGGCCTGTACGGAGAGTGACCGGGGCGCGGTCAGATGAGCGGGGCGAAGAGGTCGCGCTCCCAGTGGACGAGCCAGGAGGCGGTGAGCGACGGCAGCTCCTGGCCGTCCGTGGACTCGTCGTACGGCAACACGGCGGTCGGGGCGAGCCAGCCCTCCCCCGGGTCGATGCGGACGCGCAGCAGCTTGAGCGGTCTGCGCAGGGCGAGGAACATTCGCAGGTCGCCGGTGTGGGGGTGGTGGGTCTCGTAACGGTCATGGACGGTACGGCAGATGGACTTGATGTCGGTGTCCGCGAGCAGGAGGTGGCGACTGCCGGGGCCGAGGTTGACGCAGAGCCGCCGACGGGCGCTGTCGCGGTCCGGGTAGGGCAGGTTCTGGTGGTCGTCGACGTGCAGGCCGGGCCGCAGGCCGCTCTCCGGCAGCCGGTGGGTGACCGGTTCGCCGGGCGGGTCGTCGGTCTCGCCGAGGGCGACGAGCATCGGGTCAGCGAGGAAGCCGACCAGCGCGGCGAGGGCGTGGACGTCGGTGACGGTCTCGGGGAGGCGGAAGAACTCGACCAGGCCGCTGTCCTTGGTGAAGACACCCGGCGCGAAGCGCTCGGGGTGGTCCCCGGGGAGCGGGGACCAGTCGCCGGCGGGGACGACGGCGCCGTTCTCGTAGCCGGGCACGTCGTGGAGTCTGCGGACGCCGCCGATGTCGCAGCGGGCACGGAGGGCCTCAGGGTCACGGAAGACGATGGCGGCGGGGTGCATGGTGGTCACGGGTCGAACTCCTCGGGTCAATCGTCGTCGTCGACGTCGTTGTGACGGTTGATGCCGGTCATCAGGGCGGCGGCCAGGGTGGTCCACCAGACGACATCGGCGGTGGCCGGCTCGCGCGGTGGGACGAGGTCCGAGGCGAAGCAGGCGAGGGCGAGGCTGGCGGCGGTGATCGCAGCCGTGGTGGCGAGCTTGATGGTGCTCAACTTTCGGGCGAGGGAACGTTGCTGTTCGCAGCACGAAGGACGCGCGCCCAGACGCGTTTGCCCTCGTCGCGCCGCGTGATCACCCCGAAGTCGAAGGCGATCCGGCGGGCGAGTTGGATGCCCCGGCCGCCTTCGTTGAAGCGGCGCGGACGCGGCTCGCGAAGCGGGAGGTCGCCGCGGGGGTCCCAGACTTCGAGGCGGCAGTCGCCGTCGAACTCCTGGAGGTAGAGGCGGACTTCGCCGTGGCCGTGGCAGGCGTGGACGACGGCGTTGGTCACGAGCTCGGAGGCGATGAGGACGAGGTCGTCGACCGGCTCTCCGGCCCAGCCCCAGGAGGTGAGCTGATCGCGGATCAGACGGCGGGCGGTGCAGACCGAGGTCGCGTGCTCGGTGAGGGCGGTCTCCCAGGTTCGGAGGACCGGGTTACGCAAGGTGGACATGAGTCACCCCACACCTTCAGTGGCGTGTTCGTGCGGTCACGTTGAGTGTGGATCCTCGTAATTCGAAAACGCAACCTCAATGCCAGAGAAATTAATTGATCATGATTTGGACTTGAGCCCAGGCCTACGAACTGGCGAGACTGGACCCCACACACCGCAGGGAGGGGCGCCACTTGAGCAAGGACCTATCGGCCATCAGGCAGATCCGCCTTGGTGACGAACTGCGCACCTGGCGGCTGGAGAACAACAGAACGCTGACCGACATGACCGCCGGCCTGAAGGGGTGGAGTGCCGGTCGGCTCAGCAGAATCGAGCGAGCCCTACAGCCGATCAGCGCGGCCGACCTGGCCACGTTGCTTGACCACGCCGGGGTCACTGGTCAGGAGCGGGAAGATCTCGAAGCGTTCCTCGGCTCCGGACCTCCGAAACAGTGGTGGCGCGACCTTGACTACTCCGAAACCATCACGCCAGCCTTCGCCGAGTACCTCGCCCTCGAAGCCGACGCTTCACACATGCTGAACTACTTCCCCTCGGCCTTCCCCGGCTTGGTCCAGACGATGGACTACGCCAAGGAGATGATCGGCGCGGGAGTTGACGCTCCGAACGAGGAGTTGATCGATGCCGGAGCCGAGGTTCGGATACTCCGCCAACGACGCCTGACGGACGAACCAACTCTCACGTACGAGGCGTACTTCGGCGAGGTTGCGCTGCTCGTAGCAGGAGATCCGGACGTGTTGATCGGCCAGATCAATCACGCCATCAAGGTAGCCGGGTACCCAAATGTCTCGCTGCGCATGGTGCCGCTGAGCGCGGGAAGGCCCGGGATCCTCGCGTCAGGCGTCACCGTGATGCGCTTCCCGGACGACCCGGACGACGGCTTCGTCTTCGTCGAAGCCGTCGGCGGTATGCTCCCGCGTAGAGCGGGACGCGAAGTGCGCCGAGCCGAAAGGGCGTTTGCCCGAGTCAAGCGGTGCTCGCTGTCTCCGGAAGACACCATCGCCGCCCTTGAACGCAAGTTGGAAGAGTTGACGTGAGCAACAGGCACGACCCCTACGATCACAACCCTGCCGACGCCGCCTGGGCCAAGTCCCCCTTCTCTGCAGAAGGCAACGGCGACTGCGTGATCATCGCCCGCTTCGACAACGGCGACGTCTGGCTCGGCGACGACAAGAACCCGAACCGCCCCCACCTCGCCTTCGACCAGGCCGAATGGACCGCCTTCGTCCAGGCCATCGAAGCCCGCGACCCCCGCTTCACCGCCTGAGCCCATCGCACCACCCCACGAGGGCCCGTCCGCCACGGTCGGGCCCTCCTGCCGTCCTAACTCGTTCCGGGCGAGCCCGGCGCGCCGTCGGCAGCGCGACGTGCCGTCGCCCTCGACTGAAGCGCCCCTGGCGAACCGTCAATTAGGCCCTGTCTGGCACATGACCGTCCTTTGCTGAGGAGACCTGTGCTCTGCTGGACCATGTCGGCCGAGAGCGGGTTAGCCGCGGTGCTCGCGATGGGCTTCGGCGCGCGACTTTCAAGGAGACGATCATGGGGATTGAGCTCGAACTGCACTCTGCGCGGCCCACGTGGACCGAGTCGGACGACTGGCATACGTCCAGGGTTACGCTCCTTCAAGGATCGTACGAGCACGGAGAAGCGTTGGAACAGGTACTGTCCAGGCTAGGGAGGAGCAGCTCGGGCGAGCTCTGCCCGGGCGGGCTCCGCTCGGTCGATCGTGTCGGCGACACGCTGTTCGACGAGCGCGAGGCCGAGGCCGCTCTTCGGGAGATCCCCGGCCTCTTGCAGCAGTGCACCTATGAGTCGCATACGGCCGCCGTACGTGACCTGGCAACGCTGTTGGCCTCCTGCGTGGCGACGCCCGGCAGTTACCTGTGGTTCATGGGAGATTAGTACTCCAGCTGTAGTTCGTGAGGCGTGTGTGGCTGGAGGGATGAAATGGGTGGATCATTCCCAGCCGTGCTCGGCGTAGGTCCGGTTGTCCCACTCCGGGTGCTCTGTGGTGTAGGTACCCCAGCCCATGCGCTGGTAGTACAACGTCATCGCGTCGAAGTAGCTCGCGGCCTCGACGGTCCACACGAGCCGGGCACGTTCGGACAAGAGCGCACGAGCCCCGTCTCCGCGCGGTCCGGCCAGGCAGAACATCTTTCCCTCCTCGCCTTCGTCCCACAGCTCGTGAAGCACCGGCTCAGGATAGTGGTCGGGATCGGACGCCCGGAATATCCGCAGCCCGGTCAGATGAGCGCCGTCTCCGGTGGTGGCACTGTCGAGCTCGATACTTGAGCTTGTTGATCGCCCGTCCGACGGTGTCGCGCTTCTTGTAGCGGTCCTCGTCGAATCCGGGCGGCCGGCCCCCGGTCCTGCCGCCGCTCGGCTCCGCCCGCCGGCGGCTTACGCCGGGAGATAGCGATCAAGGGCCAGGGTCAACTGCTCGACCCAGTCGTTGAGTCGGGACGCCCGGCGCGTGCCCAGCCAACAGCGGACCACGCTACCGTCGTGACGGTGGGCGGTCACCCTGAGCCGCCGGGACTCCACGGTGTGGTCGAGGGTCCTGATCTCCGCCCAGGTGAGCGCAACGCTCTCTCCTTCGGAGTCGATCATGACGCCGTCCGCGTCGACGGTGACACTGCTCCCGCGGTCTGCCGCGATGAACACGAACTCGTCGTCGTCCTCCCCCTCGTCCCCGCTCCGCGGCTGTGCGCGGAGGGTCGGCGTGTACCCCACCGGGGCCGTCGCGAACGGCTTCTGTCCTTCCCCCGGGACCACGGTGGGGGTGTACTGCGCCGAGGCAGGCACGAACAGGTCCAGGAGCTGGTCCGTTGTGGGGCGCAGGGCCGGGTTCTTGGCCAGGCACGCGGCGACAGCCGGGCGCATTCCTTCCGGCACCGCGGACAGATCGGGCGCTTCGTGCACCGAACGGTACATCAGTCCGATGGGTGTTCCCGCGCCGAACGCACTGCCGCCCGCGGCGGCGACCAGCACCGCGCCGAGTGCGAACACGTCTGCGGCGCCGCTCACTTCGAGGCCTTGGGCCTGCTCCGGCGCAAGGAATCCGGGGGTGCCGAAGGCAGCTCCGGTCATGGTCAGGCGGGTTGACTCAACAGCACGCGCGATGCCGAAGTCCAGGACCCTCGGACCGTCCTCGGCCATGATGATGTTGCCGGGCTTGAGGTCGCGGTGGACCAATCCGCAGGCGTGGATGGCCTGCAGGGCCTCGGCCAGGGCCGCGCCGAGCATCCGCAACCGCTCCTCGCCCATCGCTCCCTGCGCTGCGAGCAGTCCGGACAGTGTGGGCCCCGGCACGTACGCCGTGGCGAGCCAGGGCGCCTCCGCCTCCGGATCGGCATCCACGACCGGGGCCGTGTGAAACCCACCGACCCGACGGGCCGCGGCGACCTCGGCCCGGAACCGCTCGCGAAAATGCGGATCGGCGGCAAGTTCCGGACGAGCCACCTTGACGGCCACCGCGCGGCCTCCGCGCGAACGTGCCAGGTAGACGGTGCCCATCCCGCCGGCGCCCAGTTCGCGTTCGACGGTATAGCCGCCGATACGCCTGGCCTCGTCCATTCCGAACCCCATGGGTCGCGCGCCTCCCCGAGTCTTCGCGCGGACCAGTATGACCGAGGCTCCGAGCCTCCGCGCCCTCCCTCTCTGCCTGTAGCGATCGTATCGGCGACGTTCTCCGAAGGGCGTTCACTGCTTGAGGAGTTCAGCGAAGCGGTCCAGCGCACGATCGGTGCGGTGGCGGTCGCCGGTGGCTGTGAGATCGAACAACAGACCCCGGACAACGGCCATGACCAACGTGGGCGTGACGGTGTCGTCCGGACCGGTGGAGACGTCGCGGAAGGTGGCACCGAGAGTGCCGAACCAGTCCGTGATCGCCTCGCCCTGGTCGGGGTAGTTCTCGGGGTGGACCAGGCCGTCGGCGTGCACCTCGAAGAACAGCCGGACGAACGGCGCACGTTCGTCTGCGCTGATCCACGCCCAGATGCCACGCAGCCGCTCCTGCACGGAGCCCGTCGCCACCGGAAGGCGCTCGGCCAGGCGCACCGCACCTCGGCGACGGGCCTCGGCGAGGACCGCAGCGACCAACTCCTGTTTGCTGCCGAAGTCGTAGAGCAGCATCCGTGGGCTGGTGTCCAGGGCCGCGGCCAGTGGTCGCAGGCTCAGCCCGGCCAATCCGTGCGCCAGCACGTAGTCGGTCGCCCGCGCCAGTGTGCGCTCACGACGGGCGGGATCTGCGGGTCGCCCCACGGTGGATCTCCTCTCGCAACTCGAAACTGAAACAGCGTTAGCGAGTATATGGTACGACTGTTTCACTAACGAGGGGAGACCACCTTGCGCACCTTCGACCGAGCACTCGTCCTGGGTCCCGGGAGTCACGTCGGCACGGCCTGGATGGCAGGGCTGGCCTACGGGTTGCGCCGCGACGGCGTGGATCTGGGCGAAGCCGACCTGATCGTCGGCACGTCGGCCGGCGCGATCGTCGCAGCGCTACTCGCCACCGATCAGGACCCGGGGCGGCTCGCGACGTCGGCTCGCCAGCCGGCTCACCGACTCAAGGCGGACCCCGCGCGGATGGGCGAGGTGTTCGCCGTACTCGGCGACCACAGCCTGGAACCCGGCGAGGCCAGGCGTCGCGTCGGCCGGCTCGCGCTCGACAGCACCGACCCCGAAGCCGATGAGGCGCTGATCGCGGGGCGCGCCGCCTTGATCGGTGCGGACGCGTGGCCGCAGCGGCGGCTGCTGATCGCCGCCGTGGACGCAACCACCGGTGAGCCCGTGGTGTGGGACCGCGACAGCGGCGTGCCGTTGGTGCACGCGGTGGCGGCGAGCAGCGCCTTCCCCGGGGCCGCGCCGCCCGTCGCCATCGACGGCCGGCGGTACATGGACGGTGCGCTGCGGTCGGGTACCAACGCCGATCTCGCGGCCGGCGCCCGCACGCTGGTCGTGGTCGAGCCGATGGCGCACCTGTTTCCCCGCGAGCCGCTCAACCAGCAGCTGGCGGCCGTGGGGGCGGACACCGTGGTGACCATCGGCCCCGATCCCGCCTCGGTGCGCGCCTTCGGCTCGGACCCGGGCGACCTGGCAGCCTGGGAGCCGGCCTACCAAGCGGGTCTTCGCCAGGCCGGCGGCATAGGCGCGCAACTCCGCTCCACGTGGCGGACGGAAGCCGACGCGGACTGACCGCCGACCAGGTCCGTGATGCGTGGGCGGGGGCAGCCCAGCGGATGAGTCGCCGCGTAGGCCGCCCCCTCCAGCAGCGCAGGCGCAGGTCCTCGGTGATCACAGAGCGTCTCAACTCGATGATCACCAAGACCTGCGCCCGTCCTGCTTCCGGGATAGCCCCACCACGCCTGTCCGCGCGACCTCCACGCCGCCCCTGACGATCAGTCAACTCGTTCACCCGAACCCGCCCGCGCCACCCGGTCCGGTCACTACCCTGCACAAGCACGGTCACACCCGGCGCCACACCGGGCACTTTCCGCTAGCGCGATGCAGGGAGAACTGTCATGAGCGAGCTGGTGTACCCGTCCGACCCCGGCCTCGACGGCCGGGCCGTCGACGCGGCCGAACGCACGTATCAGATGAACGGCTTCGACCCGGCGCGGGAGGACTCGAAGCTCTCCTTCACCCCCTGCCGGGTGGCCGGGCCCGCCTTCAACACCTACCGGCGCAGCGGCGAGCAGACCGTGTCCGGCTTCCTGGACACCACGTGGGCCTACGACAGCCGCCTGACGGACGACAGCGGAGGCCCCACCGGCGGGCCGGGCGCGGACCTCACCCGGCTGGAGGCCGCGAACGGGGCCTTCGACGAGATCGTCCTCGGCCTGGTCGGCATCGTCGGCGACCAGGGCAGCCTGGCGGCGGCCACCGCCCAAGCGGCACAGGACTTCGGCATCCCCGCCGCCGACCACGGCGCGGTGGCCTTCATCGACCCGTGGAGCGCGGTGGCCGCCTACCTCGGCTACGGGTTCGACGGCTGGGTCTCCAACGACTACCCGGCCCTGTTCGGCCAGCAGCAGGCCCAGGGCCTGCTGGGCGCCGCGCGCCGCCTCACGGAGCGCAACCCGGACCTCGCGGTCGGCCTGCACGTCGGCGGCTGGGAGCTGAGCCAGGCCTTCCACACCATCGCGCAGGACCCGGCCTCGTGGCGGCGGTTCGCCGAGTCCGTGGTGCGCGTGTTCCGCGCCTTCCCGATGTTCTCCGCCCTCCACCTGGACTGGCGCTGGCCCGGCTCGGCCGGCGCCCCGGGGGCCGGGTACGGGCCGGAGGACGCCGGGAACTACGCCGCGCTCATCCACGAGACCAGGGCCGCCCTGGCCGCCGCCGGCTCCGCCGCCACGATCGCCGTCGCGGTGCCGGCCTCCGCCGCCCAACTGGACGCGATGAACATCCCGCTCCTGGTGGAGGCCGGCGCCGAACGGCTGGACCTGATGTCCTTCGACTTCTTCGGCAGCCCCTGGTCCACCGGGCTCGGGCACCACACCTCGCTGCGCCGCGACCCGAGCAGCAGCCAGACGGACTGCGTCGACGGCGCCGTCACCCACCTGATCGAGCGCACCGGCGTGGACCCCCACCGCATCCACCTCGGCTACGCCACGACCACCCGCAACGCCAAGCGGTCCCGGCTCACCCGCAGCTCGCCCCTGCGCGGCACGTACGACACCGCTTCGGGCCAGACGGTCGGCTCCTTCGCGCCCGGCACGAGCACCTACGCCGACGTGCTGCGCAACTACCTCGACCTGGAGAACGGCGAGGGCCGCAACGGCTTCGAGCTGCACACGGACATCTCCGCCGACGCCGACTACCTCCACAACCCGGCCACCGGCGTCTTCCTCTCCCTCGACACCCCGCGCTCCGTCCGCGCCAAGGCCGAGTACGCCCGCGCCCGCGGCCTCGGCGGCCTGTTCGCCGAGCACGTCGAGGCCGACCCCGGCCTGCTCACCAACGCCGCCCGCGAGGGCCTGGGACACACCGTCACCACGACGGTCGTCGACATGAAGCCCCTCTACGTCACCGGCCGCGGCTGACGGCGGGTGACCGACCGCCGCCCGGGCGGCGGCACCACGGGAGGCCCTGTGCGGCCCGAAGCCCCCGGCCTACCGGCCGCCGGGCTCCGGGCTCCGGCCGCCGGGCTTCCGGCCGGGACTCACCACCCCTG
This sequence comes from Kitasatospora sp. NPDC087861, assembly GCF_044742585.1. Lineage (NCBI taxonomy): Bacteria > Bacillati > Actinomycetota > Actinomycetes > Kitasatosporales > Streptomycetaceae > Kitasatospora > Kitasatospora sp. NPDC087861. The sequence goes on along the minus strand of NZ_JBIUUS010000009.1, from coordinate 232,656 downwards.
CGGGTGCCGGGACAGCCAGTCGGCGTGCCGCTCCCGCAGCCGGTCCCGCTCCTCGGAGGAGGTGAGGTAGACGTCGGCGCCGCCGTCGTACGGGTGGTAGAGCCGACGCATGGCGGTGTCCGCGACGATGACGCCGGCCACCTCCTCGTCGGCGACGCGGCGCAGCAGCTCGTCGAGACTGCCGGGCCGCCACGTCCGGCGGTCGACGAAGACGTGGCAGTAGGTGCGGAACTCCGGATCCGGGTCGTCCGTCTGCAGCCGGGTCTGCCAGTGCGTGCCGGCCGGGCGCTCGTCGGGGACGTCCGGCCCGCTCGTCCACGTCGGCGTGATCACGTAGACGTCCGAACCGTCGAACAGCTCGTCCAGGACCGTGTTGTGGCGCTCCAGCACGACGGCGTACTCGCCCTCGTCGTCGGGGTAGCGCTTGGACTCCGGCAGGCTGTGGAAGCGCACCCAGACGTCCCTGTGCTCGGCGCCGATCTCATGCCCGACCGGGGGGCCGCCGGGCCACCGCTGCAGCCACAGCGCGGTCAGCACGTCCAGCGCTTCACGATCCATTCCGAACCCCCTCAGTACCCCTCAGTCGCCGACCATCATGCCCGACGCCGACCCCCCGCCCGGCAGCGGCTGCTCGCCGCTGCCGCTCGCCCCGGCCCGGGTGGGAAACCTGGTCGTGCCGAGCGCTCCGACCCCGTACCGTGGTCCGGTCGACGATCTTGGGGCAGCGACTCCACGAGGGCTGGCTCCACGAGGACCAGAGAACGGGGCGGGACACCATGCAGCAGTACCCGGGCTGGGCCGACGAACGGTTCGGCGCCGTGGCGGACGTCTTCGCCCGCAACTTCGCCGAGTTCCCCGAGCTCGGCGCCGCCGTCACGGTGTTCGCCGGCGGCCGCAAGGTGGTCGAGCTGTGGGGCGGGACGGCCGACGAGCGCACCGGGCGGGCCTGGACGCAGGACACCGTCGTCCCGGTCTTCTCCTGTGCCAAGGGCCCGGTGAGCATCAGCGCCCACCTGCTCGCCCAGCAGGGCCGGCTCGACCTCGACGCGCCGATCGCCCGCTACTGGCCCGAATTCGCCCGCCACGGCAAGCAGGACATCACCACCCGCATGATCCTCGGCCACCGCGCGGGCATCCCGGCCCTGGACGCGGTGCTCTCCTTCGAGGAGATCGCCGACTGGACGCCCGTCGTCCGCGCGATCGAGGAGCAGGAGCCGCTCTGGGAGCCCGGCACGACCTACGAGTACCACGGCCACGTCCTCGGCTTCGCGGTCGGCGAGGTGATCCGCCGGATCACCGGGCTCACGCCGGGCGCGTTCCTCCGCAAGGAGATCGCCGAGCCGCTCGGTCTGCCGGTCTGGATCGGCCTTCCGGAGAGCGACCTCCCGCGACTGGCCCGGCTGGTGGAGGCGGAGGGCCGCCGCCCGATGCCCGGCCCGGAGCACCTGCTGACCCGGATCGTGACGATGAACGGCGCCCTGGTCTTCCCCGGCCTGGACTCACCGCACGGCTGGAACGACCCGGCCCTGCACGCGATCGAGCTGCCCGGCGCGGGCGCGGTCGCCTCCGCCACCGGGCTGGCGGGGCTCTACGCGGCGGCCGCCACCGGCCTGGACGGCGCCCCGCGCCTGCTCTCGCACGAGACCGTCACCGACGCGGTGCGCGAAGTCTCCTCCGGCGCGGGCTTCCTGGGCTTCGACATGGGCGCCCGCTGGGGTTCCGGCCTGCTGCTGGACTCCCCCGCCTTCCGTCCGCTGCTGGGCGCGCGCAGCTTCGGCAACGACGGCGCGGGCGGCCAGTTCGCCTTCGGAGACGACGAGTTCGGCGTCGGCTTCGGCTACGTCGCCAACCGGATGATCGGCCACGGCGACGCCCGCGCCACCCGACTGGTCGACGCGGTGCGCGGGTGCCTGGGGTGACGGACTTCCTCGCGCGGCTCACCGCGCTGGCGGCCACCGGCGGCCTGGACGGCTTCGACGGCCTGCGCTACAACGCCTCGTTGCCCGAACTCGCCGCCCACTACGGCGATCCCTGGGACGGCGGGCGGATCCACCGCGAGTCCCGCTGGCCGCACGGCTTCGGCTGGGGCGACGTGCAGACGGTGTTCTGCCACTGCCGCCGGCTCCAGTCGCTCTCCCTGCCCGTGTGGCACGGCGAACTCGAGCTCCCGCTGGCCGGTGGCGGGTTGCGGACATTCGACACGCACGTCACCGAGTCGTCCCTGGTCGCCGCGCTGACCGCCGCCGGCTGCCGCTGGGAGACCGTGACGTACGAGAACGTCCCCGACCAGCGCACTCTGGAGGTGGCGGTGGCCGAGGAGATCCGGGTGGCGTTCGTCCTCACCGACCGCGAGGACCGCGACGCGCCGCCGCTGGACGACTGGGTGCTGAACAAGGCCCTGCTGTGGGGCTACGATCACACCGACTGCCCGGAGCCGGACCGCACCCTCCCCGACGACGGTTGGGGAGCGGCACCCAACTGACCTGTGTCGTCGGCCCGTTCGATCTTCGACGCTCGAACCCCAGGTGTCAGCGGAACGGGCCGACCGCAGGCGTCGCGCCGCGACTCACGACGCCAACGCGCGCGGCAGCACCACCCGCACCCACTCCTCCGGCTCCGACAGATGCGGAGCGTGACCGGCACCCTTGTACAGGTGCCGCTCCACACTCGGCAGGGTGAGGTCGATGATGTCCAGCACCTCGCCGTACATCGACGGGCTGTCGTCGCTCTGCGTGAGCAGGGCGGGCTCCGTGAAGCGGGCCAGCGCGGTCAGGTCGAGGTCCAGGGCGTCCGGGTCGCGCAGCTCGTCCAGGTAGGTCGGCGCGTTGCGCACGTAGGTGTGCCGCACCGGCGCGGGCAGCTGCGCCCAGGCCCCCGGCCCGAAGGCGACCGTCTCCACGAACAGCTCGGCCGCCGCGGCCGACTCCGCCTGCTCCAGCAGCTCCCGGACGGCGGCGATCCGACCGGCGAGCTCGGTGGCGGCCGGCCGCAGCTCGGGATCGGCGAGCAGGACGCCGGTACCGGGCGGCTCGTGCACGGCGATCCCCCGCAGCAGGTCTGGCCGGGCGGAGGCGAGCCGCAGCGTGATCAGCGACCCGTACGAGCTCCCGCAGACGAAGGCCGGGGCCAGTCCGAGCGCGTCGATCAGCCCGGCCAGGTCGGCCGCGTCCTCGTACACCGAACCCTGGGTGAGCAGGTCCTCGCTGCGACTGTGGCCCCGCCGGTCGTAGGCGACGACGGTGGTGAACTCGGCCAGGCCCGGCATCACCCGCGCCCAGCTGTCGCCGTCGGTCCACGAGCCGTGCACCAGGACGACGCCCGGCCCCTCCCCTTGGGCCTCGTAGTGCAGCGACACCCCGTTCGCCCTGATCTCGGCCATCACGAGCCTCCCGATCTCGGCGGTGCTCCTCCACCAGCCTGACACAGGCGCCCGAAACGCTCAGAACGGTCGGATCGGTGTGCTCGTCTCGGCGCCCGTCGTCACCGGGCGTGACGAGATGCGGGCCGTCGGGGGTCGGACCGACCCCGCCGGACAGCCCCGTACGCCGACCTCGCCGACCTCGCCAACCTCGCCCTCACCCGAACGGCCCTGCTTCCGCCCACACCCGGCACCGGCTACCGCCCATAACCGGCACCGGCGTCAGCTCATGCCCCGAACCGGCGGCTCGTCCCGCGTGCCGTCCTCCGCGACCACCGTGAACCGGTTCCGCCCGGAGACCGACAGGTCCACCGGGTGGACGGACTCCGTGTCGTTGACGTCCAGTTCGGCGCTCTGGCGCCCGGTGGCGGCGTCGACCCGGGTCAGCTTGTCCCGGGTCAGTGCCCACACCGACGTCCCGTCCACCAGCAGCCCCGTCACCTGGTCGTCCAACCCGGAGGTCCACCGCTTTCCGCCGTCGGCGAGCGAGTAGGCGACCAGGCGCCCGGTGGCGATGCGGCTGGGGTTCTTGCCCCCGCTGATCCGGACGTCGTCCGGCTTCTCCCCCGGGATGATCAGCTGGTCTCCGACGACCACCCCTCCGAACAGCGGTCGGGCCGCGAACGCGTCGTAGGCGTGGGCGCCGCCCAGCATGACGTCCAGGTCGTACTCGTCACCCGCGACCGGGATCGACGCCCGCTGCCGCCCCGCCCCGTCGAAGCTGAGGACGGCGTGCGTCCCGCGCTCGCCCTGCGCGTCGACCCAGACCGCCAGCGGTTCGGTGGAGACCACCGCGAGGTCCTTCAACCCGCCCGTGACCGGGAGGACGACGCGCGTCCGCTCCCGCCCGTCCGCCGGATCCAGCGACCGCAGCACCGGCGCGGCGTCGCCGCACTGCGCGACCGTCACCGCCTCCGCCGCACCGCCCGCCACCTGCAACGGCGAGCAGCCGGCGTCCGCGTCGCCGTGCCAGGCCGCACCGCCGTCGGCAAGGTGCACCGCGCGCCAGCCGCTCCTCTCCTGCAGGACGGCCTCGTCCCCGGCGACGGCGAGCAGATCGGGCGCCGCCGTGTCACCCACCCGGCCGGGCGCGTCCACGGCGGCGGTCCAGGCAACCGTGCCGTTCGCGAGGTTCAGTGCCGTCACCGCCGCGCACGGCCGGTCGTGCTCGGAGTGACCGAGCAGTCCGAGTCCGTGGCCGGTCCCACGGCTCATGGCGCAGACGGAGTCCTCCCCCGGCGGCGTCCACCGCCACGCGACCTGCCCGGTGGCGCCGCGGTAGGCGACCACCTGGTCGGGCCGCACCCGGACCACCACGTCCCCGCTCGTCCAGCTGCCGACCGCGCGGATGCTGGACGGCCGGTCCAGCGGCGCGGCCCAGGCGTCGTTGAGGCCCGTCCCGGCGAAGGACACGAACAGACCAATCCCGATCAGGATTCCGACGGCGACGGAGGGGAACCCGAGCCGGGGGTGGAGCAGGGCCCAGAGCAGGCCGGCACCGCAGGGCATCAGGCCGAGGATGCTGATGAGGCCCATGGAACCGAGGCTCTCGCCGCCGTACCCGTGGGAGCGCCCGATCAGCACGGCCAGCCCCATGCTCGCGAACATCGCCCCCAGCACCCCGCCGAGGACCACCATCCGCGTCTCCCTGTCGACGGCGATCCGTACGGACCTACCGGGCCGCCCGGCCCCGGTAGCGCCGTCCGCGGGCACCTCGGCCATGTCGGTCACTCCCCCATCAAGCGTCGCCCACCGCACGAGCGACGATCATCGGATGATCGCAGAGCCTCGCTTCATCCTGAACAAAGACAACGGAAAACCCGCCGGACCCCCTCAGCACCCCGGACCGGGCCACCACCCGCACCCGCCGTCGGCGCCGCCTCGATACCCGCCGGCGCACATCCTGACCAATCGTCAACTCGCCTGTGGCACAGGCATGTGTGGCCCGCAGGGAAGGCCGCCGAGCCCTCGCGCTCCGGGTGCCCGGACCCGCCTCGCGGCCCTGCGTACGCCCAGATCCGTTCGCAGATCCGACCCTGGAGCCGCGCCCGGCGCGGATGAGCGCTCCGGCTCCTGAGCTGCGCGCGGAGCAGGCGTGCGGATACTGGAGGAGTGGGACGGGATCGCGGCAACAGTCCGCGACTGGCCTGTCGTTCGGGCTGTCCCACACGGCAACGGCAGTCTGTGCCGCAAACCCTCCGATCAGCGCACTGGGCGCGGATCGCGGTTACGCGGTGAGCCAATGCGACGAAAGAAGGCCGTCATGAGTTACTTCAACCGCAGAGACCGTGGCTACGGACGCGACCGCGATCGCCGCCGTCGTGGTGGTGGTCGCAACCGCCGCCGTCGGTACGGCTGGTGGTGACAGTCAAGACGGTGTGGACTGTCCTGAACAGTCCGGCATAACACCATCTGTGGGGTCGGCGGTGAAAACCGCCGGCCCCTTGATCCTGATCGGGGTACCTCCATGCACGGTGCGACGCCCTTGGGGAGCCCGGCCGGCCAGGCTGCGGAGCAGACCGCACAGCAGGGTCGGGCCGCCGACCACGCCCCCTACCAGGGGCCGGTGGCCGACTCGCCCGCCATCACGCTGCGCGAGCTGTTCCGACGGTTCTGGCCCTGGGTCCGCCCGGACGCGCGCTGGCTGCCACTGAGCGCGACCCTGCTCGTCCTCGGCGCCTTCGGCGAGGTGGTCTCGGTCTGGCTGTTCAAGGACCTGATCGACAACGTCCTCGTCCCGCGGCGCTTCGCCGACTTCTGGCCGCTCGCCGGCACCATGCTCGGCGCGGCCGTGGTGGCCGCGCTGCTCATCTTCGCGGGCACCTACACCGGCACCAGGACCGCCGAGCGGTTCATGCTGCGGCTCCGTACCGGGACCCTCGCCCATCTGCACAGCCTGCCGCCCGACACGCTGGAGACCCGCTGGCGCGGCGACCTGGTCGCCCGGATGACCGCCGACATCGCGACGATCGAGCAGATGATCGCGACCGGCCTCGTCGAGGGCGCGGTGGCCGCGGTCAGCCTGGTGCTGTTCGCCGGCGCGGCCTTCTACCTGAGCTGGCCCCTCACCCTGGCCGCGCTCCTCGCCGCGCCGCTGTTCATCGTCACCACCAGCTTCTTCGGGCGGCGCATCCGCACCCGGGAGAGACAGGTCCAGCGCCGCGCCGGCGGCGTCACGGCGCTGCTGGAGGAGTCGCTGCGCAACGCGGTCGTCACCCGCACCTGCGGCCAGGAGGCCCGCGACGTCGCACGGGTGCACCGGGAAGGAAAGGCCCTGCTCGACGCCGAACTCGCCTCCGCCCGGATGGCGGACCTCTACCAACCGCTCCTCAACGTCCTGCAGATGCTCGCCGGACTGGTCGTGGTGGGCGTCGGCGCGCTGGAGGTCATCCACGGCGGGCTGACCCTGGGCGGCCTGCTCGCCTTCGCGGCCTTCATGGCCCAGCTGTTCGAACCGGTCCAGCAGCTCGCCGCGGTCATCCCGCTCGCCGGCGCCGCCTGCGCCTCGGGCGAACGCGTCCTGGAACTCCACGACCTGACCAGCCCGGTCCACGAGAGCCCCACCGCCCGCGACACCGACGCCGTCCGTGGCCGGGTCTCCTTCGACGGCGTCAGCGCCGTCTACCCCGGCAGCCACGACGCCCCGGTGCTGTCCGACGTCAGCTTCGACGTCAGCCCCGGCAAGGTCCTGGCCGTCATCGGCCCCAGCGGCAGCGGCAAGTCCACGCTCGGCAAGCTCCTGGTCCGCTTCCTGGACCCCCAGGGCGGCACCGTCCGCCTCGACGGCGACGACATCCGGGAGCTGACCATCGCCTCACTGCGCCGGGCGATCACCCTCCTGCCCCAGCAGGCACCGCTCTTCCACGCGACCATCCGGGACAACATCGCCTACGGCAGGCCCGACGCCCCCCAGGACGACATCGAACGCGCCGCCCGGAGCGCGGGCGCCCACGACTTCATCACCGCACTGCCGGACGGCTACGGCACCGTCATCGGAGCCGACGGCTTCCAGCTCTCCGGCGGGCAGAGCCAGCGCGTCGCCATCGCCCGCGCCTTCCTGCGCGACACCCCGGTCCTCGTCCTGGACGAACCCACCACCGGGTTGGACCCGCGCACCGTCCAGCAGCTCATCCCCCCGCTGCGCCGCCTGATGGCCGGCCGCACCGCGGTCCTGATCACCCACGACCCGGCGTTCCTCCCGCTGGCCGACGACGTCCTCACCCTCCCGATGCCGGAGGCGCTGGAGGAACCGGAGGAACCGGCAACGCCCGAGGCCCCTGAGACCCCTGACGCCCCGGAGGCACCGGCAGCACCGGAGGCCCCGGGCTACGCCCGCGTCGCGGGTACGGGCACCCGGCCCGCGCACGTCGGCCCGCGCGCCCCCGCCCCGGCGGCAGGTCCGGTCGACCGGCGGTCACCCGACCGCCCGGACCAGCCCTCACCAGGGCCGGCCGAACTCCATCGGCCTGCTGCGCCGCCCCGGTAGCACCGGCAGCACCGACGCCGCAGCCGCCGTCAGCCCGCCACGGCCTCCCGCCGCACCGACTCCCGCACCACCGACTCCCGCACCACCGCCTCGACCAGCTCCCGCGCCGGACGCGGCTCGGCCGCCAGCAGCCCGGGCAGGTCGGACGGGCCCGCCACCGCGAAGCCCGAGGCGACGTTCGAGTGCAGCGAGACGGCGTGCCCGACCTGGTACGGCGCCGCACCCTCCCGGAGGGCGTCCCAGGCCTCCCCCAGCGGCGACGGCTCGTACCGGACCTCCCGGCCCAGCGCCTGCGCCAGCGCGCCCGCCAGCTCCGCGCCCCCGACCACGGCGTCCCCCTCCAGCTCGTACGTCCGCCCGAGGTGCGGGACGGGCCGGCCGGCCACGCGCGCCTCCTGCACCTCGCGGGCCACCGTCGCCGCGACGTCGGCCAGGTCCTCACGGGCGACCACCGGAAGCGTCCCGCGCCCCCACGGCAGCCGGAACACGCCCTCCGCCGCGGCGCGTTCGGCGCCCGCCGCGGCCAGGCCCCCGGCGAGCTCCGCGTACAGGCCGTTGCGCAGGACGGTCCAGCCGAGCGGGGCCGCCGCCAGGGCCCGTTCCGTCCAGCGGTGCGGCGGGGCGATGGTCATCCGCTCGCCCGAGGCGGCCAGGCTGGTGTAGACCACATGCCGCACGCCCGCCCGGACCGCCGCCTCGATCACGGCCCCGTGCCGGGCGGTGACCACGTCGTCCTCCGCGTAGCCGGCCGAGACCAGCACCAGCACCGCCACCCCGGCGAACGCCTCGGCCAGGCCTGCGGGTTCGTCGAAGTCGATCCGCCGCCCGCCGTCCTGCGGGGTCCGCGAGCCGGCCAGCACGGGCAGGCCGGCGTCGGCGAGCCGGCGGTGGACCAGGCCGCCGAGGACTCCGGACACACCGGTGACGAGGATCATCTGACGCTCCTTTGCCGTTCACGAGGGGGGCGGTGTCCATCCTCGACAATCGACCCGGATCGGGTAAGGAGGCAGTTTCATGTCACTCGGGCACACCGAGGTAACCACGACGGCGCTGTTCGACCTCGCGGAGAGCGGGGAGGACTGCGGCATCCGCGACGTGCTGGACCGGCTCGGCGACAAGTGGTCGGTGCAGGTGGTGGTCGAGCTGAGCCGCGGGGTCAGGAGGTTCCGCGAGCTGCAACGGGCCCTGCCGGGCGGCATCTCGCAGCGGATGCTGACCCTCACCGTCCGCCGGCTGGAGCGCGACGGCATGGTCTCGCGGACCGTCCACCCGACCGTCCCGCCCCGGGTCGACTACGAGCTGACCGACCTCGGGCGCAGCCTCGCCCACCTGGTACGCACCCTCACCGACTGGTCGCTCCAGCACCACGACGCCATCCTCGACCACCGCGCCCGCTGGGACGCCGCCCAACCGCCCGAGTAGCCCCGACCCGGGCCCCGACCCTGGCCCCGGGCCCCGGTGGAGCAGGTGACCGACCGCCCGGCGCGGAGGGTAGGTTGAACCGGGGCCGGGGCGCGGCACCCGGGGCGCGAAAGGGGCGGGGATGCAGCCGGGCGACATACTCGACGGACGGTACGAACTGGTCGAGCAGATCGGCGAGGGCGCGTTCGGCGCGGTCTGGAAGGCCCGCGACGCGCGGGTCCAACGGCTCGTCGCCGTCAAGGTGATGCTCCCGGGCGGCAACAACACCCCCAAGGACGCCGCCCGGTTCGTCCGCGAGGTGGCCACCGCGGGCGCGCTCAACCACCCGTCCATCGTCACCGTGCACGACTTCGGCCAGCACGACGAGGCCGGCCGGCCGCTGTACTTCCTGGTCATGGAACTGCTCGACGGCGCCCCGCTCAACCGCCACCTCGGCGACGGGCCGCTGCCGCTGCGCCAGGCCCTCACCTGGGCCGTCCAGATCTCCCAGGCCCTCGCCACCGCCCACCGGGCCGGCGTCGTCCACCGGGACGTCAAACCGGCCAACGTGATGATCCAGTCCTCCGGCGCGGTCAAGGTCGTCGACTTCGGCATCGCCCGGATCGGCACCGCCGACGACGGCATCACCAGCACCAACGTCATCGTCGGCACCCCCGCCTACATGGCCCCCGAACGCTTCGACAGCGGCGGCCTCGACGCCCGCTCCGACCTCTACGCCTTCGGCTGCCTCCTGTACGAACTCCTCACCGGCCGCACCCCCTTCCGCGGCAGCCTCTACGAACTCATCCGCCAGCACGGCGAGGTCCACCCGGCGGCCCCCGGCACCCTGCGCCCCGGCCTGCCCGCCGAGGTCGACGCCCTCGTCCTCGAACTGCTCGCCAAGGACCCGAACCGGCGCCCGCCGCACGCCGACCAGGTCGCGGACCGTCTGCTCCACCTCGCCGAGCAGACCGAGCGGCCCCCGGCCGGCTACCACGCCACCGTCCGGGACGTGCCGGCCGCCGAGGAGGACCCGTACGTGGTCGCGCGCCGCCAGGAGGCGGACGCGCTGTTCCAGCGCACCCGCGACCAGGCCGCCCAGGTCGCGCTGCAGTTCGAGACCGGCATCGCCCAGCGGCGCCGCCAGCTCGAACAGGACCTCGCCGACCAGCGGGCCCACGCCGAAGCCCGGGCGCAGCAGATCGTCACCGAGGCCCAGCAGCGCGGCGAGGAGATCGAACGGGAGGCCGCCGCACGGGCCGCCGCCAGCCTCCGGCAGCTCTCCGAGGCCGAGCAGCGCACCGACCTGCTGCGCCGCCAGACCGACAAGCTGCGCAGCGACGCCGAGAGTCTGCGCCGCACGGTGGACAACGCCCGCCGTCAGGCCTCGGACTTCCTCGCCGACGCGGCCGCCAAGGCCGGCCTCGGCCCGGCCCCCGAGACCCGGCGCCAGATCGCCCCGCCCGGCGGCACGCCCACCGGCGCCCCGACGGGCTCGATCACCGGCTCGACCACGAGCTCGACGGCCGGCTCACAGCGCCGGAAGCTCCCGAGCATGCAGGACCTGCTCTCCGGCCTGAACCGGGGCGCGGCCGAGGGCGACGAGCCGGGCCGCCGCCGCTCCTGACCCCTGGACCTCGCCGCTCGGCGCCCGCTGGGCCAAGGTCATGGTCGCCCGTACCCGCGTCACCGGCTGGATCCTGTGGGCCCTGCTCGCGCACCGCGACCCGCCCCCGGAACCGTAGAATCCGCAGGTAGGCACCCAGGGAGGGATTTCGCGTGTTCCAAGCGCCGCGGCCGCGCACCGCACAACTGACCCCGTGGACCGGCGACGGCGGGACCGACCAGGTCAAGGGCGTCGCCCTGCTCCTGCCCGGCGGATTCCTGCGCAGCCGGCGCGGGCCGGTGAAGGTCGCCGAACTGGGCCTGCGCGACCTCGCCGCCGAAGTCACCGCCCGCGGCCGCCCGCACGGCGTCGCCGTGCACCTGCTGCGCTACCGCTACAGCGGCTGGAACGGCGCCGACGCCGACACCGCCGTCGACACCCGCTGGGCCCTCGACGAACTCGCCCGCCGCTACGGCCCCGTGCCCGTCGTCCTGATCGGCAACTCGCTCGGCGGGCGCGCCGCGTTCTGGTGCGCCGGGCACCCGAACGTCGTCGGCGTCGCCGGCATCGCCCCCTGGCTGCCCAGCGGCGACCAGGTCGACCACCTCGCCGGGCGGCGCGTCCTGATCGTCCACGGCACCGGCGACCGCAGCGCCGCCAACGCCACCCAGTCCCTCGAATACGCGCTCCGGGCCCGCGCGGTCGTCCCCGACCTCGCCCGCTACGAAGCCCCCGGCGCCAACCACTACCTCATCCGGCAGGCGGGCGACATCAGCGCGCTCACCACCACCTTCACCCTCGCCACCCTCGACGCCGAACCCGCCGCCCTCGCGGCCGGCACCGTCTGCACCCGCCTCCCGACCGCCCGCCCGTAGCCGGCGGGCCCGTCGCCCGTGGCGGGTCCGTCACCTCACGCCCGGGGGCCCCTTCGGACCCCCGCGCGGAGTGGCCCGCCCGGCATCGCCGCCGCCATCGCGGCCTTCACCATCGAACCCCGGCCACCGCCGCGGGCCGCGCCGCACCGCCCGAAATCAGGTTGGCGGTCGATGCCCCGTCCTGCCTATCGTCGGGGGATGACCACTCGAACCTTCCGCATCATGGTGCGCGGCGTCTTCGACGGCCTCAGCGCCGAACAGCACGCCGAACTCCTCGCCCGCGCAGCCGAGCACGACGTGCTGCGCGCGGCCTTCACCCCCGAGGGCCACCTCAGCTACGACCTCACCGCGCGCGCCGCCTTCACCTTCCGCTTCCTCGACTCGGGTGAGGCGGAGGAGGACATCCTGGCGGCCTCCGAGCGGGCCGAGCAGGCGGCGCGGGACTGGCTGGCCGAGCACGGCTACGGCTACAGGAACCTGCGCTCCCAAGCCGAGGACCTCTCGCAGGCGCCGCTCGGCAAGCGGCAGCGCCGCGCCGCCAACGCCGGCTAGCCCCCTCCCCCTCCGCTACCTCCTTGACGGCTCGCCGCAACGGTATGCTTGAGTAGTCAAGGAGGTAGCAATGACATTCCCGCAGCCCGACCCGAAGCCCGACGCACACCACTCCGACCCGCGCGCCGACCCACCCCGTCCGGACCCGCTGGACACCGCCCTACGGCTGGTCCGCGCCCAGGCGGCCGTGGTCAAGCAGTTCGACGCGAGCCTCAGCGGCCTGCACGGCGTGAGCCTGTCCGACTTCACCCTGCTGCTCCACCTCGGCCACGCCCCCGGCGGCCGGATGCGCCGGGTCGACCTCGCCGAGGCACTCGGCCTCACCGCCTCCGGCGTGACCCGTGGGCTGGCACCCCTGGAGCGGATCGGCCTGGTGAGCCGCGAGGCGGCGGCCCGCGACGCCAGGGTCGCCTATGCGACCCTGACGCCGACCGGCCGCGAACGGCTCGCCGAGATGCTGTACACCGCCCGGCAGGTAGCCGACGACCTCTTCGCCGCCGACCAGTGGGGCGCCGACGACCTCGGCCGCCTCGGGGCCCTGCTCACCCGCCTCGGCGGCACGGCCCCCGACCAGCGGCCTGCCCCGACCCACCGCCTAGGCTGAGGCCTGCACCACCGCACCACCGCGAAGGGCAGCACCCCATGAGCACCTCCCACGAGACCACCTCCCCCGAGGCAGCCCCCGACCTGACCGTCGACGGCACCGGCCTGCTCTGCGTCCAGCTGCTGCTGCGCCTGCGCGCCCGGATCGCCGACCTCCCGGCCGGCGCGGTGGTGCACATCCACACCACCGACCCCGCCGCCCCGCTCGACCTGCCCGCCTGGTGCCACCTGACCGGTCACGACTACCTCGGCCCGGTCCCGCACCCGGCCACCGACCGCGAGGTGTACGCCCTGCGCCTCACCGCCACCGCCCGCCCGACCCGCGCCGACCGACCCTGGCACCCCGCGCCCGGCCCGGCCTCCGACTGACCGCACCCGGGGCGGAATTCCCGCGCGCCCGCACCCGCCGCCGGTGAACGCCGCCCCCATGACCGCGGAAGCCCCGTCTCCCGTCGACCGCCTGGTGTGCCACGATGAAGCAATAGCCAAGCACCACAGGGAGGTTGACCGCCATGGATCCGGTCCTCAGCTGCCGCTGGCACGACCAGGACGGCGAGTGGGAACTGTCCGTCAGCCGCAACGGCGGCGGCTGGGAGCTGATCGCCGCCGCGCCCCGCTGGTCCGAGTCGCTGCCGTTCGCGGGGCCGGAGGACGTCCGCCGGCTCGCCCAGGCACTGCTGGACCTGCCCGCCGATCCGGAGCCGTACGAGTTCGCATGGGAGCTCTCCCGAACGGAGTTCGAGCGTACCGAGAAGGAGCGCACCCACTTCGCGACCTTCGCCGTCGGACTCGACCCCGCCGACGACCACCGCCCCTACCTCGCCTACCAGTCGTACTACCACTGGGGCCAGACGACCGCACTCGGCCTGGAGGTGGTCTGCGAGGACCCGCCGGTCGACCACCTCCGCGCCCAGGCCCACGCCCTCCTCAGCGATCTCCCCGGCTCCACGTCCACCCAGCCGTAGTCCCCCTCACCCGGCCGAGCGCACCGCCCGCACCGCCCAGTCCAGCACCGCCGCCGAACTCTCCGGCGCCGCCCACCCGTTGACCACCGCCAGCAGTGCCAGGTACCGCTCCCGCCGTGGATCGGCCATCGCCGCCAGCCGCTCCGCCAACCGGCCGCGCACCACAGCACCGGGCGCCGACCCCGCGTACCGCGCCGCCAACTCCCGCGCGATCCCCGCCGCCTCCCCCGACCCGGGATCGATCCCCGCCACGACCGCCGGCCCGGCCAACTCCCGTACCACCCAGGCGAGTCCGGGGCGCGGCCAGTCCGCGCCGGCCTCCGCCGCCTCGTCCTCCGCCAGCCTCCGCAGCAGGCCGCGGAACCCGTCGTCGGCCGCCAGCTCCGCCAACTCCACCCACGCCTCGACCTGTTCCGGTTCCAGGTCGTCCGTCGGCTCCGGCGTCAGCGAGCGCACGACGGCGGCGAACCGCCCGTCGGCCCGCAGACCGCCGAACGCCCCGGCCAGGAACTCCCCGATCAGACGGTACCGTTCGTCCTCCGACAGGCGGGCCAGCTGGTGCACGAGAGTCAGCTCCTCGGGTGTCGACCCGCGCCTGGCCACCGTCCCCAGCACCGCCCGCCGCAGCCGCAGCACCCGGATCTGGACGTCCAGCGCCTCGGCGTGCGCCGCCGCGACGGCGGGCAGCGCGAGCTCGCGGTCCACCACCTGCCGGATGGCGGGCAGCCCGAGCCCGAGCTCGCGCAGGGTACGTACCAGCTCCAGGCGCGCGACCGCGTAGACGCCGTACCGCCGGTGGCCGGCCGGGTTGCGGTCGGCCGGCGACACGATCCCCTGGTCCGAGTAGAACCGGACGGTCTTGACCGTCAGCCCGCTCCGCCGCGCCAGCTCACCGATCGTGTAGAGCGGTTCGGGTCCGAGCGGTTCGGAGCCGAGCAGTTCGGCTCCGAGCGGATCACAGGAGTGCGTATCGCCGTTCATGCCCACCACCCTGGCGCCTCCCCCTACGGGAGATGCAAGGCCGACAGCACGAAGGTCAGGCCGTCCGCCGCAGCAGCGCCAGGTACATCGCGTCCGTCCCGTGCAGGTGCGGCCAGAGCTGCACGTCCGGCCCGTCCCCGAGCGCCGGGACACCGGGCAGCAGCGGGCGCGCGTCGATCCACTCGACCCGGCCACCCTCGGCCCGCAGCACGTCGTCCACCACGGCCCGGGTCTCCGCGAGGTGCGGCGAGCAGGTCGCGTACCCGACCACCCCACCGACCCGGGTGGCCTCGATCGCCGAACGCAGCAGGTCCCGCTGGAGCGGGCCGAAGGCCGCGACGTCGGCCGGGCGGCGGCGCCAGCGCGCCTCCGGACGGCGACGCAGCGCGCCCAGGCCGGAGCACGGCACGTCGACCAGCACCCGGTCGAAGCCCCCGGAGCGCCAGGCCGGGCGGGTGCCGTCGGCGGCGATCACCGTGTACGGGCCGGGGTTGCCCTCCAGCGCCCGGGCCACCAGCCGAGCGCGGTGCGGCTGCTTCTCGCTCGCGACCAGCGCCGCGCCGCGCTCGGCGGCCAGCGCACCGAGCAGCGCGGCCTTGCCGCCGGGGCCGGCGCAGCCGTCCAGCCAGAGCCGGTCCGGGCCGTCCAGCGGCGCGGCGGCCAGGGCGAGGGCGACCAGCTGGCTGCCCTCGTCCTGCACGCCCGCCCGGTTGTCCCGCACCGCATCCAGCGAGCCCGGGTCGCCGCCTTCGGCGAGCCGCAGCGCGAACGGGGACCACCGGCCGGACTCGGCCTCAGGCAGCGCGTCGGCCAGTTCGCCGACGGTGACCCGGCCGGGGCGCGCGACGAGGGTCACCTCGGGCCGCGCGTTGTCGGCGCGCAGCAGGTCCTCGACGTCACTGCGCCCGCAGGCGTCGGGCTGCCAGCGGCCGAGCGAGTCCCAGAGCGCGGAGACGACCCAGCGCGGGTGCGAGTGGACGACGGCGAGGTGGTCCTCGGCGTCCTTCTCGTACGGCGGGGCGACCTGCTCGATCCAGCCGTCCAGGTCGTGCGCGCTGATCCGGCGCAGGACGGCGTTGACGAACTTGGCCTTGCCGTCGCCGAGCACCACCCGGGCCAGCTCGACGGTCGCCGAGACGGCCGCGTGACTGGGGATGCGGGTGGTGAGCAGCTGGTGGGCGCCGAGCGAGAGCACGTCCAGCACCGGCGGGTCGACCTTGCTGAGCGGTCGGTCGATGCAGGCCGCGATGATCGCGTCGTAGGTGCCCTGCAGGCGCAGGGTGCCGTAGACCAGTTCGGTGGCGAGGGCGGCGTCGCGCCGGTCCATGCCCTTCTGCTCGGCCTCGCGGAGCAGCGACGGCAGGATCAGGTTGGCGTACGCGTCGCGCTCGTCGACGGCACGCAGCGCCCGGAACGCGACGATCCGGGCCGGGTCCTTCTTCGGACGGCGGTGCGGGCGGGGGGCGCGCTTGGCGCTGGGGGTGGTCACAGGTGCCTCAAGGTGCTGCGGTGGTTATCGGACGAACAGTGCAAACGAACAGTGCAAAACGAACAGTAATGATGCAGACGAACAGTAACGCCGGCCCCGGGTCTCAGCCCGCGGAGCCGAAGCGCTCCCCGGTCTCCAGCCGCGCCCCGCGCGCCCAGTCGGCCGCCCGCATCTCCTTCTTCCCCTGCGGGCGGACCTCCCCGAGTTCGATCTCGTGGCTGCCCGTGCCGACCCGCACGCTGTTCTTCCCGACCACGGCCAGTTCCCCGGGCGCCAGTGCGGCCTCCCCGGCCAGCAGCTTCACGGGCCCGGTGATCTTCAGCCGCTCGCCGCGGAACTCCGTCCACGCGCCCGGAGCCGGGGCGCAGCCGCGCACCACGCGGTCGATCCGCAGCGCGGGGTGGCTCCACTCGATCCGTGCGTCCTCGACGGTGATCTTCGGCGCGAGCGTGACACCCTCGGCCGGCTGCGGGACGGCGTGCAGGGAGCCGTCCTCGATGCCGTCCATGGTGGCCGCGAGCAGCCGCGCGCCGGACACCGAGAGGCGGGTGAGCAGTTCGCCGCTGGTGTCGGTCGGGCGGACCTCCTCGGTGATCACGCCGTAGACCGGGCCGGAGTCCAGGCCCTGCTCGATCAGGAAGGTGGCCGCGCCGGTGACCTCGTCGCCGGCCAGCACCGCGTGCTGGACCGGGGCCGCGCCGCGCCAGGCGGGCAGCAGCGAGAAGTGCAGGTTCACCCAGCCGTGCTTGGGGATCTCCAGGGTGCCGGGACGCAGCAGCGCGCCGTAGGCGACCACCGGGCAGCAGTCGGGGGCGAGTTCGGTGAGCCGGGCGACGAAATCCGGGTCGCTGGGCTTCGCCGGCTTGAGGACCTCGATCCCGGCCTCCTCGGCGCGCTGGGCGACGGGGCTGGCGACCAGCTTGCGCCCACGCCCGGCGGGGGCGTCGGGGCGGGTGACCACCGCGACGACCTCGTGCCGGTCGGAGGCGAGCAGGGCGTCCAGGGCGGGAACGGCGACCTCGGGGGTGCCGGCGAACACGAGGCGCATCAAGTGCCTTTCGGTGGAGGGATGTCGGGGAGCGGGAGAGTCAGCGTGCGGCGCCGAAGGTGCTGTGCGGCGAGACCTTGACGACCGGCGCGGGCGCGCCGCCCCAGTCGGTGTCGCGGATCGCCTTGAGCGCGGCCTTGCGCTGCTCGCGGTCGAGCCGGTCGATGAAGATGATGCCGTCGAGGTGGTCGGTCTCGTGCTGGATGCAGCGGGCGAGCAGCTGGGTGCCCTCCAGGGTGACCGGGTCTCCGTACATGTTGAAGCCCTTGGCGACCACGCCGTAGGCGCGCTTCGTGTCGTAGCGCAGGCCGGGCAGCGAGAGGCAGCCCTCGGGGCCTTCCTGTTCCTCCTCGGTCAGCGACAGGTCCGGGTTGATCAGGTGCCCGGTGACGCCGTCCACGTGATACGTGAACACCCGCAGCGAGATGCCGAGTTGAGGGGCGGCCAGGCCGGCGCCGGGGGCGTCGAGCATGGTGTCGGTGAGGTCCCGGACCAAGGTGCGCAGTTCCTTGTCGAACGTGGTCACCGGCCGGGCGGTGGACCGCAGGACGGGGTCTCCGAAGAGCCGGATCGGCTGGATCGCCACGGGGTACGGGCTCCTGTCCGTCGAAGGTGCGGGGCTGCGGGCGGCTACTGGTTTCCCCGCAAGTCTATGCAACGCACCGGGGCCACCGACCATGCCCTCACCCGGGCCCTCACCCGGACGAAAAGCCCCTCCCCCACGCCCGGCACCGGCTGCTGGCATATCCCGAGTCTGCCGAGCGGCGTTACCCCGGCCCCCGCTTCGGCGTTGGTCAAGTGAGATTGACCGGGGCCGGGCGCACGGGACACCGCGCCCCGGCCGAGCTGAACCGTACGGAAGGTGGCACGTAAGCCATGGCCGAGCAGATCAACCACGACGCCCGGGCGCGGGCGAGCCTGCACCTGCTGGTGCGGGACATCGAGCGGGTGAGGCGGCAGGTCGACGCGCTGCGGACGCTCACCGCCCAGTTGGGCAACGTCTACCGACCGCGCCGCCCCAGCACCTCGGCCGGCTTCGTGGTGTACGGGCGGGCGCCCGCGCCGACCGTGCGCCTGGCGCAGGAGCTGCGGGAGAGCGTGGAGACCCTGGTGGCGGCGGCGGTCGAGTTCGACCGGGCGCTGGGCTTCTCCTGGGACTCGGTGGGCTCGGCCCTCGGGGTCACCAAGCAGGCCGTGCACCGCCGGTACGGGATGCGCCGCCCGACCAGCGAACTCCTCGCCGCCAGCGGCGCCGTCCCGGGCCCGAGCCGCCCGGACCGCTCCGAGGAGCTGCCCGCCGCGCCGTCCGGCGGCCTGGCGGCGACCGTCCCGGCGGCCCGCCAGGGCGGCCTGGACCGCACCAGCCTGGAGCGCAACGCCCTCGACCGCAACACCCTGGAGCGCGGCGCGGTCGACCGCAACGCCCTCGACCGCAACACCCTGGAGCGCGGCACCTCCGAGCGCACCCCGGTCGACCGCACCGGCATCCCGCTGCGCGGCTGACCGCCTTCCCGACCAGGGAAGCCGATTCCGCGCAGCACCGTCGCGGGGCCACCCGGGGCGGGGTGGCCCACTCACCCCGCCCCCGCCGCACGCACCGGCGTCACCCGACCCCCGGTTCCACCCGACCGCCGACCTCACCCGATGTCCGTCGGATCCACCCGTACCCGCACCGCCTCCGGCGTCCGCAGCGCGATCCGCGCGATCTGCGCCGCCTTGAGCGCCGCCGCCAGCGCCGCCCCCTGCCCGGGCGGCACCCGCAGCAGCGCACGTTCCTGCTCCTCCCCGCGCAGGGCGGGCGCCGGCACCGGCCCGAGCACGTCCGCCTCCTCCGGCAGCCGGATCAGCCCCAGCAGGTCGGCCACCGCCGCCGGACTCCCGCTCACCGAGGCCATCCGCGACACCGGCGGGAAGTGCAGCTGCGCCCGCTCGTCGCGCTCCAGCCCGGCGTGGCCCAGCGGGTCCCAGCGGACCAGCGCCTGCACCGGGCGCGCCGAGGGCTCGGCGACCACGACCACCGTCCCGCCGTCCTCCGCGGACCGGACCAGGGCGGCGGCCGCCAGCCACAGCCGCAGCGTCTCCTCCCCGGCCCGCAGGTCCGGCCGGCCGAGCAGCGCCCAGCCGTCCAGCAGCAGCGCGGCCCCGTACCCGGAGCCGCCCTCCACCACCGGCTCCGCGCCGGGCGTGGAGATCACCAGCGAGGGCTCGTCCGGGACGGTGGTCAGCACCGCGTCCCGCCCCGAGGCCCGCACCGGGATCCGCGGGAAGGCCTTGCCCAGCTCCTCCGCCGTGCGCCGGGCACCGACCACCTGCGCCCGCAGCCGGAACGAGCCGCACTCGGGGCAGTGCCAGTCCGCCTCCGCCTCCCCGCACCAGCCGCAGCACAGCAGGGCGTCCGCCGAGGGCGCCTCCAGCGGCCCCTCGCAGCGTCGGCACCGGGCCGGGGTCCGGCAGCGCCCGCAGGCCAGCCGGGGCACGTAGCCGCGCCGGGGCACCTGGATGAGCACCGGGTGTCCGGCGGCCAGCGACTCCCGGGCGGCCTCCCAGGCCACCGAGGGCAGCCGGGCGGCCTGTGCGGCGCCGTCGCGGTGCTGGTCCTGGTCGGTGACGGTCCGCACCCTCGGCGCGACCCGTCGTACGGTCTCCCGGTCGGCGGTCAGCGGGCGCGCCCACCCGGTGCTGACCAGTTGCGCGCCCTCCACCGTCACCGCATGCCCCCCGAGCAGCACCGCCGCGCCCTCCTCGGCGGCGCGCAGCAGCGCGACCTCGCGCACGTGCGGGTGCGGGGCGCGCGGGTCGCTGTGGCTGTTGTCGCCGTCGGACCAGACGACGACCAGCCCGAGGTCGCGCACCGGCGCGAACATGGTGGCGCGGGTGCCGATCGCGGCGTGCACCGAGCCGCGGCTCACCGCCAGCCAGCGCCGGTAGCGCTCGCGCGGGCCGAGGTCGGCCTCCAGGGCGACGTGCAGCCCCGCGCCGAGCAGTTCGGTCAGCGCCTGGTCGACCCTCGCCACCGACCGCCCGTCGGGCAGCACGACGAGCGCGCCGCGCCCGCCCGCCAGCGTGGCGGCGACGGCCCGCGCGATCTCGTACGGCCAGCCGGGGCCGGGCAGCGCCGCCCAGACGGCGCGCGGCGAGCCGCCGCCGGTCAGCGCGGCGAGGAGGTCGGGCCCGGCCGGGTAGCGCTGCCAGCCGCCGGGGGCGGGGGCCGGCGGGCGCGGGAGCGGTGGTGGCGAGGGCTCGGCCTCGGCCTTGGCGTGCCGGGGCGGGACGGCCAGCTGGAGGACGTCCGCGAGGGTGCCGGCGTAGCGGTCGGCGACGGTCCGGCAGAGCCGGAGCAGCTGGGGGGTGAGCACGGGCTCGGGTGAGAGCACCTGGGCGAGCGGGGCGAGCGGGCCGGGGAAGTCACTCTTCTCCAGCCTGGCGACGATGAACCCGTCGTGCAGCTCCCCGCCCTCGCGCTGGCCCTTCACCACGCGCGCCCCGAAGCGCACCCGTACCCGGGCCCCCGGCCGGGCCTCCTCGGCCATCGCGGCCGGCACCTCGTAGTCGAAGAACTTGTCGATGGTGAGCACGCCCTTGTCCACCACGACCCGGGCCACCGGCAGGTGCTCGGCCCGCTTGGCGCCGCGCCACGTCCGGGGCTTGGCCCGCTTGACCGTGTCCCGGATGAACGCCAGCTGCTCCGGCTCGGCCCCGTTCTCCCCTGTGCTGCTCATCGCTCCCAAGTACTACCAGGTCACACCGACACCACGCACAGAGCGGCGCCCGCCCCACCAGGGACGGGCGCCGCCTGCACGCGTGCGGGGGTCAGTCCTGCACGGCCGCCTTCAGCTGCTCCACCCGGTCGGTGCGCTCCCAGGTGAAGTCGGGCAGCTCACGGCCGAAGTGGCCGTACGCCGCGGTCTGGGAGTAGATCGGGCGCAGCAGGTCCAGGTCGCGGATGATCGCGGCCGGGCGCAGGTCGAAGACGTCGGTGACGGCCTTCTGGATGGCCAGCACCGGAACGGTCTCGGTGCCGAAGGTCTCCACGAAGAGGCCGACCGGCTCGGCCTTGCCGATCGCGTACGCGACCTGCACCTCGGCGCGGCGGGCGAGGCCGGCGGCGACGATGTTCTTCGCCACCCAGCGCATCGCGTACGCGGCCGAGCGGTCGACCTTGGACGGGTCCTTGCCGGAGAAGGCGCCGCCACCGTGGCGGGCCATGCCGCCGTAGGTGTCGATGATGATCTTGCGGCCGGTGAGGCCGGCGTCGCCCATCGGGCCGCCGATCTCGAAACGGCCGGTCGGGTTGACCAGCAGGCGGTAACCCTCGGTGACCAGCTTGATGCCCTGCTCGGCGAGCGCCTTCAGCTCGGGCTCGACCACGAACTCGCGGATGTCCGGGGTGAGCAGCGACTCCAGGTCGATGTCACTGGCGTGCTGGGTGGAGACCACCACGGTGTCGAGGCGGACGGCCTTGTCGCCGTCGTACTCGATGGTGACCTGGGTCTTGCCGTCGGGGCGCAGGTACGGGATGGTCCCGTTCTTGCGGACCTCGGTCAGGCGCCGGGAGAGGCGGTGCGCCAGGGTGATCGGCAGCGGCATCAGCTCGGGCGTCTCGTCGGACGCGTAGCCGAACATCAGGCCCTGGTCGCCGGCACCCTGCTTGTCCAGGTCGTCCTCGTCGCCCTCGACCCGAGCCTCGTACGCGGTGTCGACGCCCTGGGCGATGTCGGGCGACTGCGCGCCGATGGACACCGACACGCCGCAGGAAGCGCCGTCGAAGCCCTTCTTGGAGCTGTCGTAGCCGATCTCCAGGATCTTGTCCCGGACGAGCTGGGCGATCGGCGCGTACGCCTTGGTGGTCACCTCGCCGGCCACGTGCACCTGGCCGGTGGTGATGAGCGTCTCCACGGCGACCCGGGAGGTCGGGTCCTCGCGCAGGAGAGCGTCAAGGATGGTGTCGCTGATCTGGTCAGCGATCTTGTCGGGGTGACCCTCGGTCACGGACTCCGAGGTGAACAGGCGGCGAGACACAGCGCTCCCTGGGGTTGCAGCGGCTGCTGACTGAAGGCCCCCGGCGAACCGGGGACATCCGGAAAGACTTGATTCCTGGAGTCTAACGGTCTGCTTCCGCCGAGCGTCACCCGCTTTCGGAAATCCCGACCGTTCTCCAGCAGGGCTTGATCAGTTGCCGATCGTTTCCAGCCGCTTCGCGACCAGGTCCCAGACCACGTCGGCGAGAGCCTCCTTGGGGCCCACCGGAACGGCCGTCTCCGTGCCGTCCGAGCCCAGTACCACGGCCTCGTTGACGTCCGTCCCGAAGGCCTTGCCGTTGCCCACCTCGTTGACGACCAGCAGGTCGCACCCCTTGCGGACGAGCTTGGCGCGGCCGTTGGCGAGCACGTCGTCGGTCTCCGCCGCGAAACCCACGACGAGTTGACCCGAACGGGGGCGGTGGGCCGACAGCTCGGCCAGGATGTCGGGGTTGCGGACCAGGACGACCGGCGCCGGCTCGATCCCCTCGACCTTCTTGATCTTGCCGGTGGCGTACTCGGCGGGCCGGAAGTCCGCCACGGCCGCGGCCATGACCACGGCGTCCGCGTCCTCGGCCGCCTTCAGCGCCGCCTCGCGCAGCTCCAGCGCCGTCGAGACGTGCACCACGTCGACCCCGGCCGGGTCGGCGAGCTCCGCGTTGGCCGAGACCAACGTCACGCGCGCCCCACGGGCCGCGGCCGTCACGGCGAGCGCGTAGCCCTGCTTGCCGGAGGAACGGTTGCCGAGGAAGCGCACCGGGTCCAGCGGCTCGCGGGTGCCGCCGGCCGAGACCACCACGTGCCGACCGGCCAGGTCGGTCGGCACGGCCCCGCCCCGACGCAGCACGGCCCGGCAGGCGTCGAAGATCGCGGACGGCTCGGGCAGCCGCCCCTTGCCGGTGTCCTTGCCGGTGAGCCGCCCGACGGCCGGCTCCAGCACGATCACGCCCCGGCGGCGCAGCGTGGCGACGTTGTCCCGGGTGGCCGGGTGCTCCCACATCTCGGTGTGCATGGCGGGCGCCAGGACGACCGGGCAGCGGGCGGTGAGCAGGGTGTTGGTGAGCAGGTCGTCGGCGAGGCCGTGGGCGGCCTTGGCGATCAGGTCGGCGGTGGCGGGAGCGACTACGACCAGGTCGGCCTGCTGGCCGATCCGCACGTGCGGCACCTCGTGCACGCGCTCCCAGGTCTCGGTGGCGGCCGGGCGACCGGAGAGCGCGGCCCAGGTGGCCTCGCCGACGAAGTGCAGCGCGGCGGCGGTGGGCACCACGGTGACCTGGTGGCCGGACTCGGTGAACCGGCGGAGCAGCTCGCAGGCCTTGTAGGCGGCGATGCCGCCGCTGACGCCGAGGGCGACGCGCGGCGCGTCGGCCCCGCTCCGGTCCGAAGTCGCGCTCATACTCCCGCTCTCCTCCACGTCTGGGACGTGCACACCCTACGGCCCCTCAGCCGTCGCGCGCACCGTGGTCGCGCCCACAGCCCCCGGGTACGCCGAAGGGCCCGGCGGAAACGATTCCGCCAGGCCCTTCCACGGGAAATCCCGGAGCACCGCCTCAGGCGGCCTCGATCGCCTCGGCGGTCAGCATGCCGGCGTTGATCTCGCGCAGCGCGATCGACAGCGGCTTCTCGTGCACGTGGGTGTCGACCAGCGGGCCGACGTACTCCAGCAGACCCTCACCGAGCTGGGAGTAGTACGCGTTGATCTGGCGCGCGCGCTTGGCGGCGTAGATCACGAGGCTGTACTTGGAGTCGGTGGCCTCGAGCAGCTCATCGATCGGCGGGTTGATGATGCCCTCGGGCGCGGTCATGGAAGAGGACACGCGAAAACCTTCCGAAAGGGTGGAAAAGACAGACAGGTCAGGCTACACCGAGCAAGGCTAGCAGTTCGGCCGCTACCTGCTCGACCGAGGTGTTGACAAGGGTCGTGTCGAACTCGGTCTCGGCCGCGAGCTCGACCTTGGCCGCCTCCAGCCGCTTCTCGATCACGTCCTGCGGCTCGGTGCCCCGGCCGGTCAGCCGGCGGACCAGCTCGTCCCAGCTCGGCGGAGCCAGGAAGACCAGCTGCGCCTCGGGCATCGACTCGCGCACCTGGCGGGCGCCCTGCAGGTCGATCTCCAGCAGGACGGGCTCGCCACGGTCCAGCTTCTCCAGCACCGCCGAGCGCGGGGTGCCGTAGCGGTTGCCGGCGAAGACGGCCCACTCCAGCAACTCGCCGTTGGCGATCAGCTTGTCGAACTCGTCGTTGTCGACGAAGTGGTACTGGACCCCGTTCTGCTCGCCCGGCCTCGGGTGGCGGGTCGTCGCCGACACCGAGAGCCAGACCTCGGGGTGCTGCTTCCTCATATGAGCGACGACCGTGCTCTTGCCGACCCCCGAAGGGCCGGAGAGCACGGTCAGCCGCGGACGCTCACTCATGCACCGATTATCCCGGATCGCGGACGATCCCGGGACCACGGGGCACGGTCAGGCGGCACCGCCGCCGAACTCCCGCTCCAGGGAGGCGATCTGGTTCGTACCGAGGCCGCGGACGCGCCGGCTCTCGCTGATGCCGAGGCGCTCCATGATCTGCTTGGCACGGACCTTGCCGACGCCCGGAAGGGACTCCAGCAGGGCGGAGACCTTCATCTTGCCGATGACGTCGTTGTCGGCCTTTCCGGCCTTGATCACCTCGTGCAGGGAGGCGCCGGAGTGCTTGAGCCGGTTCTTGACCTCGGCGCGCTCCCGGCGAGCCTCGGCGGCCTTGGCGAGCGCGGCGGTGCGCTGTTCAGGGGTAAGGGGCGGAAGAGCCACGCCGTTCACCTCAGGGTGTGGAAGGAAGGGATTGAGCTATGACTGGTTTGGTTCTCAGGACACCGTCCGCAAGGAGAACCACAGGGCCCTTGACCTGCGGGAGCTACGAGATTCGCGGCTCGCCGATGACCTATCGCCGGACACTACCCGGATTGCGGCGCCGCGTCAGGAAAAGAACACGAAAAGTCCTGGTCAGCCAAGGCCGACCAGGACTTTCCAGGGCAAAATGACCGCGATTGCGAGACTTTGACACCGCCAATGTGACGGCGCTCACGTCAACTCCGGGGAGCCTCGGGGAGGCCGCACCGGGCTGCGCACACTGCGCAGGGTCATCGCCCCGCTACGCGTTCGCGCCCGCGATCGCCGCTACTTCACCGCGTCCGCGTACTCGCCGGCGAACCGCTCGGCCGCCGAGCGCAGGGCCACCACCGAGGGGCCGTGCTTGAGCACGTCGCGGCTCACGCTCGGCACCACGTTGATCACCGAGGCGCCGAACACCCGCGGCAGGTCGGCCATGGTCGCGCCCTGGGCGCCGATCCCGGGGGCCAGCAGCGGGCCGTTGACGGCCAGTTCCACGCCCGCGTCGGCGAGCGTCGCGCCGACGACCGCACCGAAGGAGCCCAGCGGCTCGGCACCGGCGTTCTCCGCCGCCAGCTGCCGCAGCACCGCCGCCGCGACCGATTCGCCGTCCGGGCCGACCGCGCGCTGCACCTCGCCGCCCTCCGGGTTGGAGGTGAGCGCCAGCGCGAACACGCCGCAGCCCTGCGCGCGGGCCAGGTCGAGGGCCGGGCGCAGCGAGCCGAAGCCCAGGTACGGGCTGACCGTGAGGGCGTCCGAGAACAGCGGGCTGCCGGGCGACAGGAAGGCCTCGGCGTAGGCGGCCATGGTGGAGCCGATGTCGCCGCGCTTGGCGTCCATCAGGACCAGCGCACCGGCCGCCCGGGCCTCCGCGACGGACTTCTCCAGCACCGCGACGCCCTTGCTGCCGAAGCGCTCGAAGAAGGCGGCCTGCGGCTTGAGCACGGCCACCCGGTCGGCCAGCGCCTCGACGACGGTGCGGCTGAAGGTCTCCAGGCCGGCGAGGTCGTCGCCGAGCCCCCAGGCGGCGAGCAGGGAGGCGTGCGGGTCGATGCCGACGCAGAGCTGGCCACGGGTGTCGAGGGCCTGGCGCAGCCGGGCGCCGAACGGGGCGAGGGTCATGTCGTCCTTTCCGAAGGGTCGTGGGGTGGGAGGTTCAGGAGGCGGCCCTGGTGCCACCGACGGCGCTGCCGACGGCCGCGGCCAGGTTGCGGAAGCCCGCGGCCCGGACCCGGGCGGAGAGGCCCTGGTGGATCCGGCGGCACCAGAACGGGCCCTCGTAGATGAAGGCGCTGTAGCCCTGCACGAGGTCCGCGCCGTGGATGATCCGCTGCCAGGCGTCCTCGGCGGTCTCCACGCCGCCGACCGAGACCAGCGTCAGCCGGCCCTCGGTGCGGGCGCGCAGGCGCTGCAGCACCTCCAGGGCGCGGGCCTTGAGCGGGGCGCCGGACAGGCCGCCCATGCCGATCTCCTCGACCCGGGCGGCGTCGGCGAGCAGGCCGTCGCGGCCGATCGTGGTGTTGGTGGCGATGATGCCGTCCAGGCCCAGCTCCAGGGCGAGGTCGGCGACCGCGTCGACGTCCTCGTCGGCCAGGTCGGGGGCGATCTTGACCAGCAGCGGGACACGGTGCGCGGTGGTGCGGTCGGCGGCCTCGCGGACGGCGGCGAGCAGCGGACGCAGGTGGTCCACGGCCTGCAGGTTGCGCAGCCCGGGGGTGTTCGGCGAGCTGACGTTGACGACCAGGTAGTCGGCGTACGTGGCCAGCCGCTCGGTGGACTTGACGTAGTCGGCGACCGCGTCGGCCTCCTCGACCACCTTGGTCTTGCCGATGTTGACGCCGATCACCGGGGTGGAGCTGGTGTGCGGGCGGGCGGCGAGGCGCGCGGCGACCCGGGCCGAGCCCTGGTTGTTGAAGCCCATCCGGTTGATCAGCGCGCGGTCCTCGACCAGGCGGAACAGCCGGGGCGCCGGGTTGCCCGGCTGGGGCTCGCCGGTGATGGTGCCGATCTCGACGTAGTCGAAGCCGAGCATCGCCAGGCCGTCGATGCCGACGCCGTTCTTGTCGAAGCCCGCGGCCAGGCCGAACGGGCCGGGCAGGTCGAGGCCGAGGGCGGTGGTGCGCAGCGCCCGGTCGCGCGGGGCGAGCACCAGCCGCACCAGCGTGCGCAGGCCGGGCACCGAGGAGGCCAGCCGGATCCAGAAGAAGGCGAGGTGGTGGGCCTTCTCCGGGTCCAGCTTCTTGAAGACGAGATCGAACAGCAGCTTGTACAAAACCCAACTCCCGGATCAGGGCCCGGATCTGAGCGTGAGCACCCGGACCAGGGCATGGAAGTGGGGGGCACCCGTCTGGCGTCGGTGCCCCCCACTGCGGTGGTGCTACTTGCGGCCGGCGTTGATCAGTTCGGCGTGCTCCTGGAGCGACATCACGCCGACCTCGTCGCGCAGCAGCGCGTCCATGCCCTGGACGGCCGCGCCCATCGCCTGGACGGTGGTCAGGCAGGGCACGCCGCGGGACACGGCGGCGGTGCGGATCTCGTAGCCGTCGAGGCGCCCGCCGGTGCCGTACGGCGTGTTGATGATGAGGTCGACCTCGCCGTCGTGGATCAGCTGGACGATGGTCCGCTCGCCGTTCGGGCCCTCGCCCTCGCTGTGCTTGCGCACCAGCGTGGACGGGATGCCGCCGCGGTGCAGCACCTCGGCGGTGCCGGCGGTGGCGAGCACCTCGAAGCCGAGGCTGACCAGCGCGCGGGCCGGGAAGACCAGGTTGCGCTTGTCCCGGTTGGCGACCGAGACGAAGACCTTGCCCTTGGTCGGCAGCGCGCCGTACGCACCGGCCTGGGCCTTCGCGTAGGCGGTGCCGAAGACCTTGTCGATGCCCATGACCTCACCGGTCGAGCGCATCTCCGGGCCGAGCACGGTGTCCACGCCGCGGCCGTGGACGTCGCGGAAGCGGCTCCACGGCATCACGGCCTCCTTGACCGAGATCGGGCAGTCGGCGGGCAGCGTGCCGCCGTCGCCCTCGGCCGGGAGCAGGCCCTCGGCGCGCAGCTCGGCGATGGTGGCGCCGAGCGAGATCCGGGCGGCGGCCTTGGCCAGCGGCACCGCGGTCGCCTTGGAGGTGAACGGCACGGTGCGGGAGGCGCGCGGGTTGGCCTCCAGCACGTACAGGATGTCCCCGGCCAGCGCGAACTGGATGTTGATCAGGCCGCGGACGCCGACACCGCGCGCGATGGCCTCGGTGGAGGTGCGCAGACGCTTGATGTCGAAGCCGCCGAGGGTGATCGGGGGCAGCGCGCAGGCGGAGTCGCCGGAGTGGATGCCGGCCTCCTCGATGTGCTCCATGACGCCGCCGAGGTAGAGCTCGGTGCCGTCGTACAGCGCGTCGACGTCGATCTCCACCGCGTCGTCGAGGAAGCGGTCGATGAGCACCGGGTGCTCGGAGATCAGGCCGGCGTGGCGCTCCAGGTAGGAGGCGAGCGAGGCCTCGTCGTAGACGATCTCCATGCCGCGGCCGCCGAGCACGTACGACGGGCGGGCGAGCACCGGGTAGCCGATCTCGTCGGCGATCGCCTTGGCCTCCGCGAAGGAGAACGCGGTGCCGTGCTTGGGGGCGGGCAGGCCGGCGTCGCGCAGCACGCGGCCGAAGGCGCCGCGCTCCTCGGCGAGGTCGATCGCCTCGGGCTGGGTGCCGACGATCGGCACGCCGTTGTCCTTGAGCGCCTGGGCCAGGCCGAGCGGGGTCTGGCCGCCGAGCTGGACGATCACGCCGGCGAGCGGGCCGGCCTGCTGCTCGGCGTGGACGATCTCCAGCACGTCCTCCAGGGTGAGCGGCTCGAAGTAGAGCCGGTCGGAGGTGTCGTAGTCGGTGGAGACGGTCTCCGGGTTGCAGTTGACCATCACGGTCTCGTACCCGGCGTCGGCCAGCGCGAAGGAGGCGTGCACGCAGGAGTAGTCGAACTCGATGCCCTGACCGATGCGGTTCGGGCCGGAGCCGAGGATGATCACGGCTGGCTTGGTGCGCGGGGCGACCTCGTTCTCCTCGTCGTAGGACGAGTAGAAGTACGGGGTCCTGGCGGCGAACTCGGCGGCGCAGGTGTCGACGGTCTTGAACACCGGGCGGATGCCGAGCGCGTGCCGGACCTCCCGGACGACGTCCGGCTTCAGGCCGCGGATCTCACCGATCTGCTGGTCGGAGAAGCCGTGCCGCTTGGCGTGGCGCAGCAGCTCGGGGGTGAGCTCGGCGGCCTCGGTCAGCTCCCCGGCGATCTCGTCGAGCAGGAAGAGCTGGTCGACGAACCACGGGTCGATCTTGGTGGCCTCGAACACCTCCTCCGGGGTGGCGCCGGCCCGGATGGCCTGCATCACGGTGTTGATCCGGCCGTCGGTCGGCACGACCGCCTTGACCAGCAGCTCGGCCTTGTCCCCGACCGGGCCGGTCCAGGAGAACTGGGAGCCCTTCTTCTCCAGCGAGCGCAGCGCCTTCTGCAGCGCCTCGGGGAAGTTGCGGCCCATGGCCATGGCCTCGCCGACCGACTTCATGGTGGTGGTCAGCGTGGCGTCGGCGCTCGGGAACTTCTCGAACGCGAAGCGCGGGACCTTGACCACGACGTAGTCGAGGGTCGGCTCGAAGGAGGCCGGGGTCTGCTCGGTGATGTCGTTGGGGATCTCGTCCAGGGTGTACCCGACGGCCAGCTTGGCGGCGATCTTGGCGATCGGGAAGCCGGTGGCCTTCGAGGCGAGCGCCGAGGAGCGGGAGACACGCGGGTTCATCTCGATGACGATGACCCGGCCGTCGTCGGGGTTGACGGCGAACTGGATGTTGCAGCCGCCGGTGTCGACGCCGACCTCGCGGATCACGGCGATGCCGATGTCGCGCAGGATCTGGTACTCGCGGTCGGTGAGGGTCATCGCCGGGGCGACGGTGATCGAGTCACCGGTGTGCACGCCCATCGGGTCGAAGTTCTCGATGGAGCAGACGACCACGACGTTGTCGCTCTTGTCGCGCATCAGCTCCAGCTCGTACTCCTTCCAGCCGAGGATGGACTCCTCCAGGAGCACCTCGGTGGTCGGCGAGAGCGCCAGGCCCTGGCCGGCGATGCGGCGCAGGTCCTCCTCGTCGTGGGCGAAGCCGGAGCCGGCGCCGCCCATGGTGAAGGAGGGGCGGACGACGACCGGGTAGCCGCCGAGCGTGTCGACGCCGGCCAGCACCTCGTCCATGGTGTGGCAGATGACCGAGCGGGCGGACTCGCCGTGGCCGATCTTGGCGTTGACGGCCTCGACGACGCCCTTGAAGAGCTCGCGGTCCTCGCCCTTGTGGATCGACTCGACCTTGGCGCCGATGAGTTCGACGTTGTACTTGGCGAGCACGCCGTTGGCGTCCAGCGAGATCGCGGTGTTGAGCGCGGTCTGCCCGCCGAGGGTCGGCAGCAGCGCGTCGGGGCGCTCCTTGGCGATGATCCGCTCGACGAACTCCGGGGTGATCGGCTCGACGTAGGTGGCGTCGGCGATCTCCGGGTCGGTCATGATCGTGGCCGGGTTGGAGTTGACCAGGATGACCCGCAGGCCCTCGGCCTTGAGGACGCGGCAGGCCTGCGTGCCCGAGTAGTCGAACTCGGCGGCCTGGCCGATCACGATCGGGCCGGACCCGATCACCAGGACGGACTTGATGTCAGTGCGCTTAGGCACGCTGGCCCTCCATGAGCTCAACACTGTGCTTGTCGTCGCCTCGCATGAGCTCGACGAACCGGTCGAAGAGGTAGGCCGCGTCGTGCGGGCCGGCAGCCGCTTCGGGGTGGTACTGCACGCTGAAGGCGGGGACGTCCAGCGCCTGGAGGCCCTCGACCACGTCGTCGTTGAGGCAGACGTGGGAGACCTGGACCCGGCCGTAGGGGGTGTCGCTCACCTTGTCCAGCGGTGCGTTCACGGCGAAGCCGTGGTTGTGCGCGGTCACCTCGACCTTGCCGGTGGTGCGGTCCTGCACCGGCTGGTTGATGCCGCGGTGGCCGTACTTGAGCTTGTAGGTGCCGAAGCCCAGCGCGCGGCCGAGGATCTGGTTGCCGAAGCAGATCCCGAAGAACGGGGTCTTGCGCTCCAGCACGCCCTGCGCGACGGCGACCTGGTGGTCGGCGGTGGCCGGGTCGCCCGGGCCGTTGGAGAAGAAGACGCCGTCCGGGTTGACCGCGTAGAGGTCCTCCAGGGTGGAGTTGGCCGGCAGCACGTGCACCTCGATGCCGCGCTCGGCCATCCGCTGCGGGGTCATCCCCTTGATGCCGAGGTCCAGCGCGGCGACGGTGAACCGCTTCGTGCCGATCGCGGGCACGACGTACGCCTCGGTGGTGGCCACCTCGGCGCACAGGTCGGCGCCCTTCATCTCGGGCGACTGCTGCACCCGGGCGAGCAGGGTGGCCGGGTCGGCCAGCTCCTGGCCGGAGAAGATGCCGCAGCGCATCGCGCCGCGCTCGCGCAGGTGCCGGGTGAGCGCCCGGGTGTCGATGCCGCTGATGCCGACGACGCCCTGGCGGACGAGCTCCTCGTCCAGCGAGCGGGTGGAGCGCCAGTTGGACGCCACCCGGGCGGGGTCGCGCACGACGTAGCCGGCGACCCAGATCTGCTTGGACTCGTCGTCCTCGTCGTTCCAGCCGGTGTTGCCGATCTGCGGGGCGGTCATCACGACCACCTGGCGGTGGTACGACGGGTCGGTCAGGGTCTCCTGGTAGCCGGACATGCCGGTGTTGAAGACCGCCTCGCCGAAGGTCTCGCCGATCGCGCCGTAGGCCTGGCCGCGGAAGGTCCGGCCGTCCTCCAGGACGAGCACAGCGGGCATGCGCTCCCGCCGTCGGCGCTGCGTGGTGGGGGCAGGTGCGGTCATTGAGCGGCCTCTTCCGTCTTCGTCTTCGTACGTGTTGCGAGTTGAGCGATCGCCTCGACCCAGGCGGCGTGCTCGTCGGGGTGGTCGGCCCGGAAGCCCGAGTCCAGCTCGGTGCCCTCGTGCGTCCAGGTGACGACGAGCAGTCCGGCCGGGACGACCTTTCCGGCGATCCCGGAGTCGGTGCGGGCACCGGTCAGGTACCCGGCCGGGATCCAGAGGTCGACGTCGCCGGGGCGCTGCACCAGCAGGCCGTCCTCGCCGAGGGTGAGGTCGGCGCGGCTGCGGGTGCCCAGGCCGTGCGCGACGACCCGGTCGAGCCAGTTCCCGGCCGTGGTGGTGCCGTGGTACCGCCCGCTGGTCTCCAGGATCTTCCGTCCGGCGCCGGCCGGCACGGCGGGCAGCGGCGGGATGCCGGACTGGAGGGTGCGCCGCCAGTTCCAGCCCTGCCGCATCAGCCAGTAGACGAGGCCGATCACGATCAGCAGGCCGACGGCCCAGCCGATGTACCCGGGCCAGTTGGTGACCTTCGCCTGTTGCTGGGCGAGTTGGGCCAGGCCGGTCACGCCGCGCCGCCCTGCTCGGCGAGCTCTCCGGCCAGCACGGTGGCGCGCCCGCGCAGGAAGGTGGCGTGCACCCGTCCGGGCAGGTCAAGGCCCTTGTAGGGAGTGTTGCGGCTGCGGGTGGCGAAGCTGTCCGGGTTCACGGCACCACGGTACGCGGGATCGAACAGCACCAGGTTGGCCGGCTCACCGACCGAGACGGGCCGGCCCTGTCCGGCGAGACGGCCGATCCGGGCCGGGCGGTGCGACATCCGGTCCGCGACGCCCTCCCAGTTCAGCAGGCCGGTGTCGACCATGGTCTGCTGCACGACCGACAGCGCGGTCTCCAGGCCGACCATGCCCATCGCGGCGACGGCCCACTCGCAGTCCTTGTCCTCGTCCGGGTGCGGCGCGTGGTCGGTGGCGACGGCGTCGATGGTGCCGTCCGCCAGCGCCTTGCGCAGCGCCTGGACGTCCTCGGCGGTGCGCAGCGGCGGGTTCACCTTGTACACCGGGTCGTAGGAGCGGACCAGCTCGTCGGTGAGCAGCAGGTGGTGCGGGGTGACCTCGGCGGTGACGTCCCAGCCCTTGGCCTTGGCCCAGCGGATGATCTCGACCGAGCCGGCGGTGGAGACGTGGCAGACGTGCAGCCGGGAGCCGACGTGCGCGGCGAGCAGCACGTCCCGGGCGATGATCGACTCCTCGGCGACGGCCGGCCAGCCGCCGAGCCCGAGCTCGCCGGAGACCTGGCCCTCGTTCATCTGGGCGCCCTCGGTGAGCCGCGGCTCCTGGGCGTGCTGGGCGACGACGCCGTCGAAGGCCTTGACGTACTCCAGGGCGCGGCGCATCAGCACCGCGTCGTCCACGCACTTGCCGTCGTCGGAGAAGACCCGCACGTTCGCGGCGGACTCGTGCATCGCGCCCAGCTCGGCGAGCTTCTTGCCGCCCAGGCCGATGGTGACGGCGCCGACCGGCTGCACGTCGCAGTAGCCGGCCTCCTGGCCGAGCCGCCAGACCTGCTCGACCACGCCGGCGGTGTCGGCCACCGGGGTGGTGTTGGCCATCGCGTGCACGGCGGTGAAGCCGCCCATCGCGGCGGCCTGGGTGCCGGTGAGCACGGTCTCGGCGTCCTCGCGGCCGGGCTCGCGCAGGTGGGTGTGCAGGTCGACCAGGCCGGGCAGCGCGATCAGGCCGCGGGCGTCGATCTCGATGTCCGCCTCGACCGCCAGGTCGGTGCCGATCGCCTTGATCACGCCGTCGGCGAGGTGGAGGTCCTGCGGGGCACCGCCGAGGATCTGGGCGTTGCGGATCAGGTAGGTGGTCACTGAGCGGTCTCCACGGAGTCGGTGCGGGCGTCGTTGAGGGTGGCTCCCCCGAGCAGCAGGTACAGGACGGCCATCCGGACCGAGACGCCGTTGGCGACCTGCTCGACCACGGTGCAGCGCGGCGAGTCCGCGACCTCGGCGGTGATCTCCATGCCGCGCACCATCGGGCCGGGGTGCATCACGATGGCGTGGCCGGGCAGCTGGGCCATCCGGGTGCCGTCCAGGCCGTAGCGGCGGCTGTACTCGCGCTCGGTCGGGAAGAACGCGGCGTTCATCCGCTCGCGCTGCACCCGCAGCATCATCAGCGCGTCCGTCTTGGGCAGCACGCTGTCCAGGGAGTAGCTGATCTCGCAGGGCCAGTTCTCGATGCCGATCGGCAGCAGCGTCGGCGGGGCGACGAAGGTGACCTGGGCGCCGAGGGTGGTCAGCAGGTGGACGTTGGAGCGGGCGACCCGGCTGTGCAGGACGTCGCCGACGATGGTCACCCGGCGGCCCGCCAGGTCCTGCCCGAGGCCGGGGTTGAGGTGGCGGCGCATGGTGAAGGCGTCGAGCAGCGCCTGGGTGGGGTGCTCGTGGGTGCCGTCACCGGCGTTGATCACGCTGCCGTGCAGCCAGTCGGACTGGGCGAGGCGGGCCGGCGCGCCCGAGGCGTGGTGCCGGATGACGACCGCGTCGGCGCCCATCGCCTGCAGGGTGAGCGCGGTGTCCTTGAGGCTCTCGCCCTTGGAGACCGAGGAGCCCTTGGCGGAGAAGTTGATGACGTCGGCGGAGAGCCGCTTCTCGGCGACCTCGAAGGAGGTCTTGGTACGGGTCGAGTCCTCGAAGAAGAGGTTGACGACGGTGCGGCCGCGCAGCGTGGGCAGCTTCTTCACGGCCCGTCCGGAGAGCTGGGCCAGCTCCTCGGCGGTGTCCAGGATCAGCAGCGCGTCGTCGCGGGTGAGATCGGCGGCGGAGACGAGGTGGCGCTTCACGCGGGTTACTCCGGGAGGTGCGGTTCGGACGGCTGGGAGGCCAGGGCCTGGGAGGAGCGCGCGGTGTAGTCGCGGTCGCCGACCAGCACGGCGTCCACGCCGTCGCTGTCGGACAGGCGCACCTGCACGGCCTCGCGCAGCGAGGTGGGGAGGTTCTTGCCCACGTAGTCGGCCCGGATCGGCAGCTCGCGGTGGCCGCGGTCGACCAGGACGGCGAGCTGGACGGCGCGCGGGCGGCCGATGTCGTTCAGCGCGTCGAGCGCGGCGCGGATGGTCCGGCCGGAGAAGAGCACGTCGTCGACCAGGATGACGAGCTTGCCGTCGATGCCGCCGGGCGGGATCTCGGTGTGCTCCAGGGCGCGGGCGGGCTTGAGCCGCAGGTCGTCCCGGTACATGGTGATGTCCAGGGTGCCCAGCGGGATCTCGCGCCCGGTGATCTGGGCCAGCCGGCCGTGCAGGCGGCGGGCGAGGTGGACGCCCCTGGTGTGGATGCCGAGCAGCACGACGTCCTCCGCGCCCTTGGCGCGCTCGACGATCTCGTGCGCTATCCGGGTGACGACCCGGGCGATGTCCGTGCCGTCCAGCACCTGGTGCGGCGGTCGCGGCGTCGAATCTTGGTGTGTGGTCATGCCGAAGCGGACCTCCTTCCCCGCCTCACGGGACGGGTCTTAAAGGATGTCGGGGACAGCCCCGCCACCTGGCGTGGGCTTCGGGTCATCCTATCAGCGGGCCGGGAGGCAACCGGACGCCCACCATTCCGCTTCACCGGGTTAACGCCCCGGATGCGTCACCGATGCGGTCCATTCGCACGACTGCCCCATTCGGCTTGACGCAGCTACCTCACTCTACGTAACCTCACAGTGAGTTACGAGACGGACGTCGAACCCACCGGTAACGGCGTCGGCAATCGCCCGTGACCCACCACTGAACGCGAAGCAATCTCGTCCGGGGAGATCAATGTCCAGCGACTACGCGAAGCAACTCGGAGGCAAGCTCCGAGCGATCCGCACTCAGCAGGGTCTCTCCCTGCACGGTGTCGAGGAGAAGTCCCAGGGGCGCTGGAAGGCAGTCGTCGTCGGCTCGTACGAGCGCGGCGACCGTGCGGTCACCGTGCAGCGGCTGGCCGAGCTGGCGGAGTTCTACGGCGTCCCGGTGCAGGAGCTGCTGCCCGGCGGCACCCCCGGTGGCGCGGCCGAGCCGCCGCCGCGGCTGGTCCTCGACCTGGAGAGACTGACCCAGGTCCCGTCCGAAAAGGCCGGCCCGCTGCAGCGCTACGCTGCGACGATCCAGAGCCAGCGCGGCGACTACAACGGCAAGGTGCTGTCGATCCGCCAGGACGACCTGCGCACCCTGGCGGTCATCTACGACCAGTCGCCGTCGATCCTCACCGAACAGCTGATCTCCTGGGGCGTGCTGAACCCCGACGCGCGCCGCGCGGTGCGCGAGGAGGAGGCGAGCTGACGTTCGCCGCACCGGCTCCGGCCGGCTCGGTCCGCCTTCCGGGCCAAGCAGAAACGTCACGGCGCGGCACCCCGCATCCCGGGGGCCGCGCCGTTTCGCGTGCGGTGGCCACCGCCGTGCCGAAGGGCGCGCCTCAGCCGACCGTCCCCAGGCTGTAGCCGGGCTGCGCCGCCACGCCGTCCAGCCGTACCGGCCGGGCCGCCGGCGCCCAGTCCTGCCCGCTGCTCGACCAGGCCCAGGAGGCCGGCCGGAAGTGCTCGTCAGCGGCTCCGCCGCGGGCCCCGCCGGCCGCCGCCGAGCCCTGCGAGCCGTGCAGCACCGCCACGCCCGACAGCTCCAGCGCCAGCCCGGCGCACAGCACCGCGCAGACCAGCTCCAGGTCCTCGTCGTTGATCCGTACGACGCCGTCCTCCCACTGCAGCACCCGGGCCGCGGCGGTCAGCCGCCCGCCCGGCGCGTCCACCCGCAGCCGCAGCTCGTACACCCCGGCACCCGCACCGACCAGCATCCGGCGGAACACCTCGCCGCCGCGCTGGTGGGCGGCGCGCACCCACCGGGTGTGGTCCTCGTCGGCCCCGCCCGCACCCCCGTACAGGCCGCCGTCCAGCACCAGGTCGGCGTGGCAGAGCGTCAGCCCGTCCTCCCGGGCCCGGACCAGGCGCGGCACGAAGTCCCCGGCCAGCTCCTCGCCCTGATAGGCCAACAGCTGGGTCCGCAGCGGCGGGTTGACCAGGTAGCGGTCGCGGGCGGCCGGCTCGGCCGGGTCCAGCCCGTGCAGGACGCAGAACTCCTCGAAGTCCTGCGGGTGGAACATCCGGGCCCGCACGACGTCGAAGCGCTCCGCCACGTCGGCCAGCAGCTCGGCGGTGTCGGCCAGGTAGCTCTCGAAGTCGGCGGCGTTCGACACGCCCCAGGCACGGGCCCGGGCGAAGTCCGCCGCGCTGGTCAGGATCCCGATGACGAAGGCCTGCTCGGTCCCCTCGACCCGCTGCCGCTGACGCGGCGCCCGCACCGTGGGTCGCGGGCCGCCGGCGGTGCAGTCGGAGTTGCGGCGGGCGCGGCCGTGTCGGCTCATGCGCCCACCTCGACACGCTCGGCAGGGGCGTTCGCCCACACTTCGACGGTTCGCTCGCTGCGCTCGCTCACGCGTGGCTCCTGGCATCGGCGGGTGACGGTCAGCGGCGGGCTCGCCGCTGACCGTCTTCCTCCCCACCACCGCGCGCCGCACACGTACGGCGTGTCACAGGAATGTAACCGACGGTAAATCGTCTGATTCAGGCCCCGCGCGGCACCCGCGCCAGCTGGCGGGACTGCGCGACCAGGCGGCCGGCCTCGTCCCAGACCTCGGCGTCCTCCTCGAAGTACCCGCCGGCCAGGTTGCGGGTGGCGTGGGTGACCCGCAGCCAGCCCGGGACCGGCTTCGCCCGCAGGTGGACGGTCAGCTCGACAGTCGGGGCCCAGCCGGGCAGACCCAGGTCGAAGGTGACCGGCGGCAGCGCATCGGCGACCAGCAGGAGCAGCAGCGGGTCGGGCTCGCGGCCGTCGGCGAGCCGGAACCAGCCCTGGATCCGGCCGTTGCCGGACGGCTGCCCGAGCGCCCAGCCGATGGTGGCCGGGTCGAGCCGCAGGTCGAAGCGCTCCAGCAGCTCGGCCTGGGCGATCAGTTCCTTGGGGGCGTGCTCGACGCCGATGCACTGGTCCGGCGGCGGCAGCCGCGGCGGCTCGGCGCTGGTGCGCACCTCGCCGTCCGCGGTGGCGAGGTCGCCGTGGCTGGCCACCACGCGCAGCCGCTCCACGCCGTCCTGGCTGAGCGAGGCGGTGCCGGTGGAGAGCCCGCGGCCGGTGCGCAGCACCTCGGTGCGGACGGTGGCCGGGCCGGGGGTGGAGGCGGACAGGTAGTAACCACTGATCGACACCGGGTCGGGGTGGTCGCCGTGCTCCAGCGACAGCGCGTGTCCGGCGACGGCGAGCAGCAGTCCGCCGTTGACCCCGCCGCCGATCTGCCAGCCGGTGCCGAGTTCGGCCTCGTAGCGGCCGGGCTCGTCAGGGTGCCTGGTCAGGGCGATGCCCTGGTCGAACTCGCTGCGGGTCGCGGTGGTCATGGGGGGGTGGCCTGCCCTTCACTGCGGGGGTTCCGAACGCCAAGTTACTGGCGAGTAGGGACCACCTTACGCCGACCGGGTGAAACCCGCGACGGCCGCCGGACCCGGAATCCGGGTTCGGCGGCCGTTCTGCGGGGTGCCACCCCCGCCGGCGGAACAGGACCTACCGGCGGATGCTGGGCTTCAGCTCCAGGAAGCGGGCGAGCAGACCGTTGACGAAGGCCGGGGAGTCGTCCGTGGAGAACTCCTTGGCGATCTCGACGGCCTCGTCCAGGACGACCGCGTCCGGGACGCCGTCCTCCCAGATCAGCTCGTACGCGCCGAGCCGCAGGACGTTGCGGTCCACGATCGGCATCCGGTCGAGCGTCCAGCCCACCGCGTACTGCGAGATCAGGTCGTCGATCCGGCGAGCGTGCTGGACGTATCCCTCGATCAGCTCCATGGTGTACTCGCCGACCTGCGGGGTGCCCTCGTCGGGCTTCGGCTCGCGGGCGCGGGCCACCCAGTCGGCGAGGACGGCCTGCGGGTCGACCCCGCGGTGGTCGGCCTCGAAGAGGATCTGGAAGGCCCGGGTACGGGCCTTGCTACGTGCGGCCGACACGGACTTACTTCACCCGGCCGAGGTAGCTGCCGTCGCGGGTGTCGACCTTGATCTTCTCGCCGGTCACGATGAACAGCGGGACGGCGATCTCGGCGCCGGTCTCCAGCGTGGCCGGCTTGGATCCACCGGTGGAGCGGTCGCCCTGGACGCCCGGCTCGGTGTGGGAGATCTCCAGCTCGACCGAGGCCGGGAGCTCGATGTACAGCGGGGCGCCCTCGTACATGGCGACCAGGGCGTCGAAGCCCTCCAGCAGGTACTTGGCGGCGTCGCCGACGACGGCGGGCTCGACGGTCACCTGGTCGTAGGTGTCCGTGTCCATGAACACGAAGTTCTCGCCGTCCTTGTACGAGAACTGCATGCCGCGCTTGTCGACGTTGGCGGTCTCGACCTTGGTGCCGGCGTTGAAGGTCTTGTCGACGACCTTGCCCGTCAGGACCTCCTTGAGCTTCGTGCGCACGAAGGCCGGGCCCTTGCCGGGCTTGACGTGCTGGAACTCGACGACGGACCAGAGCTTGCCGCCCTCCAGCTTGAGGACCATGCCGTTCTTGAGATCGTTCGTGGAAGCCACGGGCGCACTTACTCCTGGATATAGCTGTCAAGGAACCAAGGCTTGCGTCCCGTCGCCGACGGCCGTCGATAGGCCGCGGTCACAGGGCGAGGAGCTCCTTGGTGGTGATGGTGAGCAGCTCGGGCCCGCCCTCCTCGAGGGGGCGGACGACGAGCGTGTCCTCGATCCGGACGCCGCCCTTGCCCGGGAGGTGGACCCCTGGGCCGACGGTGACCGGCACGCGGCTGTCCAGTTTACCCATGTCCGACGGACCGAGTCGCGGCGCCTCCCGGATCTCCAGCCCGATGCCGTGGCCCACCGGGTGCGGGGACGCCTCACCGTGGCCGGCCGCCTCCAGGATCTGCCGCGCGGCCCGGTCGGGCACGTACTGCTCCACGCCCGGCCCGAGCGCCTCCCGGCCGGCCCGCTGCGCCCGGAAGACCAGCCGGTGCAGCTCCACCTGCCAGGGCGCGGGGGCGGCGCCGATCACGAAGGTCCGGGCGGTGGAGACGCCGTAGCCGCGGTACTGGGCGCCCATCACCACGGTGAGGAAGTCGCCCTCCTCCACCCGGCGGTCGGTCGGCTGGTGGGCGGGTTGGCCGGAGTGGCTGCCGGTGCCGACCGACACCGGGTAGGCCGCCCGGTCCGCGCCGTGGTCGATCATCCGGCGCTCCAGCTCCATCGCCAGGTGCCGCTCGGTGCGGCCGACCAGGATCGACTCCAGCAGCTCGCCGAGCGCCTGGTCGGCGATCTCGGCGGCGATCCGCAGGTCGGCGATCTCGTGCTCGTCCTTGACCACCCGCAGCCGCTCGACCACCTGCCCCAGGTCGGCCAGCCGGGCCCCCTCCGCCAGGCTCGCCACCGCCCGGTGCCGGGTGACGGTCAGGTCGTGCTCCTCCACCGCCAGGTCCGCCACCCCCATCCGGGCGGCGGCGGCCGCGGCCGCCAGGGCGGTGTCCGCCCCGGCCGCCACCGGCGCCTGGGGGACGTCCGCGGCGATCAGGTGCTCCCCGGTGTCGTCCTGCGGCAGGTCGTCCGGCAGCGCCAGCAACGTCCGCTCCCGGGTCAGCAGCAGCGTCGCCCCGCAGGGCGCGCAGCCCGTCAGATACCGCACGTTCGCCGCCCGGGTGATCAGCGCCGCATCGGCCCCGGCCGCACTGCAGTGCTCCCTCACCCGCTCCCGCCGACCCGCGTACGCATCAGACATGCGTCGAGCCTACGAACCCCCACCCCGATCCGCCCGCCGAGCACCCCCGACGGGGCGCGCCCGCACCCTCGCACGCCCCAAGCCGACGCCTGCGCTCCCTCGGCTCGGCCGCCCCCGGAGGCGCCTACTCCCCCTCCGGATCGAGCAGGCCGCGGCGGTAGGCGGGGACCAGGTTCGGCGGGACCAGCAGCTCGCGGCCGTTCAGGGTGATCGGGACCGGCTTCGGGGCCTCGGCCTTCCACCGGGCTCGGCGCATGGGCCCCTCCTTGCCCGCCGGCGGGCAAGGAGGGAGGGTGTTGCTGCGGGAGATCCTGCGCTCGGGGACGGCCATCGGGGGCTCCTACCGGGTGGCGCCGGAGGCGTACGGGAGCAGGGCCATCTCGCGGGCGTTCTTGATCGCCCGGGCCGTGGCCCGCTGCTGCTGGACGGTGAGGCGGGTGACGCGGCGGCTTCGGATCTTGCCGCGGTCGGAGACGAACCGCCGCAGCAGGTCGGTGTCCTTGTAGTCGACGTACTCGATGCCGGCGGCCAGCAGCGGGTTGGGCCGGGCCTTGGGTGCGTTCGGTCGTTTACGCACAGTGATGGTTCCTCAGTGAACGGGGTCGAGCAGGTCCTGGAAGGCGTCCGGCAGGGCCTTCCAGCCGGGTTCGCCGGCGGCGAGC
This sequence comes from Kitasatospora sp. NPDC087861, assembly GCF_044742585.1. Taxonomy (NCBI): domain Bacteria; kingdom Bacillati; phylum Actinomycetota; class Actinomycetes; order Kitasatosporales; family Streptomycetaceae; genus Kitasatospora; species Kitasatospora sp. NPDC087861. The sequence continues at coordinate 191,065 of NZ_JBIUUS010000009.1, read as the reverse complement.
TCGGCGTCGGTGAGCAGGCAGGAATCGAGCAGCCCGGTCACGCCGTCGACGTCCAGGCCCTCCGCGGTGAAGCAGAGCTGCTGCACCCGGTCGCCGTGCAGCGGGTGCCAGTCGAGGGCGGCGGCGGCCCGGCGGGCGGGCGGGTAGCGGTCCCAGGCGGCGTCCGGCAGGGAGGTGAGCCAGGGCCCGCACTCCTCGACGGCGAGGTTGGCCCCGGCCGCGTCCCAGGCGAGCATCAGGTCGGGCCGGTTCGCCAGCCAGAAGCGGCCGCGGCTGCGCTGTGCGGCGGGGACGAGCAGTTCCAGCGCCCGGTGCAGCCGCTCGGGGTGCAGCGGCCGGCGGCGCTCCCAGACCAGCGTGGTGACGCCGGCCTCGTCGCTCTCCTGCGGGAGCAGCGCTATCGCCGGGTTGACCCGGTCGCGGGCGGCCGCGACGTCGAAGCCGCCGAGGGCGGCCCGGGTGAGCGCGCTGGTGCCGAGCCGGACGACCCGGGCGGTGGGGTGGAGCTGGCGGAGCAGTGCGAGCCCGGGCGCGTGCGCCGTCGCGCGCGGCACCGCCAGGGTGGTGGCGTACTCAACCTGGTGGGCGAGCGCCTCCGCGCGGGTCCGCTCGTCCTGGGCGGCGGTGTGCTCGCCGTGCTCCACCAGGTCGTCGGATACCGAGAGTTCGCCGATCAGCCGGTCCGGGTCGACGGCGGTGACCACGCCGGCGAGTTCGACGACGTCCTCCAGGTGGCGGCCGTCCGCCGCTCCCCCGGCGATCACCTCGACGGCCGGGTGCGGGTCGCTGCCGCCCCACAGTTCGACGATCGCGAGCCCGTACCGGCCTTCGTCGGCGATCCGCACCAGCCGGGGCACCAGGTCCTCGCGCAGGGCGCAGCAGGGGCAGTCGTTCACCAGCGGGACGGCGGCGACGTCGAACCCCCCTCCCCCGTCGCGCAGCTCTCGGTGGACGAGGCCGTGCGAGGACTCCCGCAGGTCGTGGTGGAGGACCACCGCGTCCACCGCGCCGTGCATCAACTCGTCCACCGCCAGGCGGCGTTCGGCGCTGTGGAGCCCGGCGACGACCACCACCGGCAGCTTGATCCCGTCCATGCCGCCCATTCCGGCCGGGCGGTCCGGCCCGTCGACGCCGCTCACCAGCTGGCCTTCCGGACGCCGGGCAGGTGGCCGGCGTGGGCGTGGGCGCGGAGGTTGATCCGGGAGAGGCCGAAGGCGCGCAGGTAGCCGCGCGGGCGGCCGTCGACGGCATCGCGGTTGCGGATCCGGGTGGCGCTGGCGTCACGGGGCTGGCGGGCGAGTTCGGCCTGCGCGGCTTCTCGCCCGGCTGCGGCGGTGCCGGGGTGGGCGATGATCCGCTTGAGTTCGGCGCGGCGCTCGGCGTAGCGCGCCACGACGGCGCGCCGCTGCTCGTTCCTGGCGATCTTGCTCCGCTTGGCCATCAGACCTTCCCCCCTCGGGCGCGGATGCGGGCGACGGCGGCCTCGATGCCGATCGTGTCGATGGTGCGGATGCCCTTGGCACTGAGCGTGAGCCGGACGTACCGGCCCTCGCCGGGCAGCCAGTAGCGCTTGTGCTGGATGTTGGGGTCGAAGCGGCGGGGGGTGCGGCGGTGCGAGTGCGAGATCGCGTTGCCGAAACCGGGTCGACGGCCGGTGAGTTGGCAGTGGGCGGACATGGATGCTCCCTGGCGTCCGGGAATGGGCAGGACGGAGCTCACGTTACACCAGATGAAAATGACTTCCATTTCGGTGTACGGTTTCGCCCCAGCCCCGAACACCCCGGCCCCGAACGCCCCGACCACCCGGGAGGACACCCATGGCCCGCAGCGAACTGCGCCCCGTCATCAAGCTCCGCTCCACCGCCGGCACCGGCTACACGTACGTGACCCGCAAGAACCGCCGCACCGACCCGGACCGGATGGTCCTGCGCAAGTACGACCCGGTCGCGGGCCGGCACGTCGACTTCCGCGAAGAGCGCTGACCCCCCGCCCGAAAAGGAGCCCACCCATGAAGCCCGGCATCCACCCCGCCTACCGCCCGGTCGTCTTCCGCGACAAGGTCGGCGGCCTCGCCTTCCTCACCCGCTCGACGGTCACCGGCGACCGCACGATCGAGTGGGAGGACGGCACCACCTACCCGGTGATCGACGTCGAGATCTCCTCGGCCAGCCACCCCTTCTACACCGGTCAGTCGCGCGTCCTGGACACCGCCGGCCGGGTCGAGCGCTTCCGTCAGCGCTACGGCGACCGGCACTGACCCGCGGCAACGCGACGGCGCCTCCCCCGAACCCGCGAGGGAGGCGCCGTCGGACCACCGGTGGCCCCTACTCGGCCGCCACCCAGCGCTTCTCCACCCGGGCCAGCTTCCAGTACGCGATCGCCGCGGCCCAGACCACCACGAACAGCCCGGCGATCGCGTAGCCGACGTTGTCCAGCGAGATGTCCGCGATCCAGCCGGTGACCGGGTCGGTCAGGTCGAGCTTCTCGTGCAGCACGCCGACCAGTTCGATGGTGCCGATGACGAACGCCACCGCGATCGACAGCCCGGTGATCGTCAGGTTGTAGTACACCTTCCGGACCGGGTTGGCGAAGGCCCACTGGTACGCGAAGTTCATGAACGTCCCGTCCAGCGTGTCGAACAGGCTCATCCCGGCCGCGAACAGCAGCGGCAGGCAGACGATCGCATACCAGGGCAGCCCGGCCGCCGCGCCCGACCCGGCCATCACCATCAGGGTGACCTCGGTCGCGGTGTCGAAGCCGAGCCCCAGCACCATGCCCACCGGGAACATCTGCCCGGGCCGGGTGATCGACCGGGTCGCCCGGTTCAGCACCCGGGCCATGAACCCCCGCGAGTTGAGGTGCTCCTCCAGCTGCGCCTCGTCGTACGACCCGGCCCGCATCGACCGGAACACCTTGAGGATGCCGAGCAGCGCGGCCAGGTTGAGCGCGCCGATCAGGTAGAGGAACACGCCGGAGGTCGTCGTCCCGACCACCCCGAGCCACTTGTGGGTGGCCGACTCGTCGTCCATCAGGGTGTTGGCCAGCTGGGCGCCGCCCGCCACCAGGGCCGCCATGAGCACCACCATCGAGGAGTGCCCGAGGGCGAACCAGAAGCCGACCGAGACCGGCCGCTTGCCGTCCGCCATCAGCTTGCGGGTGGTGTTGTCGATCACCGCGATGTGGTCGGCGTCGAAGGCGTGCCGCATCCCGAGGGTGTACGCGGTGATCCCCAGGCCCACCCCGAAGACCTGGGTACCGACCTCGTACCTGTGCGGCGCCACCAGGAAGACGAGCGTCCCGAAGGCCACCACGTGCATGGCCACGATCACCCCCATCAGCCCGGCCGTACGGATGGTGTCCTCGCGCCTCCAACGGAACGTGGGCAGCGCGGGCGGTGTCGCCGTCGGCTCGGCGGCGGCGGTTTCGGGCACGGTCATCTTCGGGTCACGCTCCAGCACCTCGTGGAAACAGTTCGTGAGATGCCGTGGCCGGTCTCCTGGCTTACGGGGATTCCGTACCCGCCTTCCCAGGCGCGCGAGGCTCCCAGTGGCGTCGTGGGTACGGACGACTCTCCATCGACGACGATCGCGATGGCCCGATCACAGTGGCGAGGGCCGCTCCGGGCTGGGATCCCTGAGGATCCGTCACCGGTCTTCCCGAGCACCACGGCGGGGAACACCGTAGGGGCCAGGCCCCACCCTTGCAAGGCTGCGCACCTGCGCAGGTGTCCAGGATCACACGCCCCCGCCTGCGACAATGAGCGCATGCATCTCGTACCGGCCGACCGCGCGGGCCACCGCACCATCGACGGACACCGGGTCTGCGAGGCCATCGCCGCGATCGGCGACACCGCGCACGTCCGCTCCTGGGCCGAGCGGTTCTCCCTGCTCGCCGACCCCGGACGGCTCGCCCTCCTGCTCGCCCTCCACCGGGCCGGCCCGCTCGCCGTGACCGACCTCGCCGTCGCCACCGGCATGCGCGACCCCGCCGTCTCCCAGGCCCTGCGGCTGCTCCGGACGGCCGGCGTCGTCACCGGCGACAGGGACGGCCGCGTCGTGCGCTACCGGCTCGTGGACGACACCCTGCGCCCCCTCCTCGACGAGTGCGCCGCCGCCGAGCACCACGAGCCCACCGCGGCGACCGGCTGACCGACACCCGGGCCGACCGACTCCCGCGAACGGCGCGCCACGACACGGCCTGATGAGTACGATCATGACGTGCCACCCCACCAACACGCCTGGCCCGCCGACCGCTGGAACACCAGACCGGTCGCCGCCCACGTGCTGGCGGTCGCCCGCACCCTCACCTCGGCCACCCGGGTCCTCGACGTCCTCACCCTGCTCCGCCGGGACGGCATCGAACGGTACTTCACCATCAACCCCGGCTCCGCGTTCGCCGACGGCCTCGACGACTACCTGCGCGACCTGCCCGGCATCACCGTGCTGGACTGGGAGGACGCCGTCCGGCGCCGCTTCGACCTGGCCGTCGCCTGCGCCGTCCACGCCTCCATGCACCGCCTCGACGCCCGGCTCGTCGTCCTCCCGCACGGCGCCGGCTACAACCGCCTGGTGACCGAGTCCACCGGCGACACGGTCAGCTCCGCAGGCCTCTCCCGCAACGAACTCACCTACCACGGGCGGGTGTTCGTCGACGTCCTCGGCCTCTCCCACCCCGAACAGCTGGACCGGCTACGGATCTCCTGCCCCGAGGCCCTCGATGTCGCCCAGGTCGTCGGCGACCCCTGCTTCGACCGGATGCTCCGCAGCCGCCGCTCCCGCGACGGCTACCGCGCCGCCCTCGGCGCCGTCGACGGCCGGCGGCTCGTCGTCGTCAACTCCACCTGGAGCGAGCACTCGTTATTCGGCCGCCACCCCGACCTGCCCCAGCGGCTGGTCCGCCAACTCCCCGCCGACGAGTACACGGTGGCCGTCGTCCTGCACCCCAACATCTGGAACCGGCACGACCCCGAGGCCCTGCTCGACGACGCACGCCGGATGGGCCTGCGCCTCATCCCGCCCCACCAGGGCTGGCAGGCCGCCCTCGTCGCCGCCGACTGCCTGATCGGCGACCACGGCTCGGTGTCCGTCTACGGCGCCGCCCTGGAACGCCCCACCCTGCTGGTCGCCACCGGCGCCGCCGAACTCGACCCGCGCTCCCCCAGCTACGCCTTCGGCCAGACCGCCCCCGCCCTCGACCCCGACGGGGATCTGCTCGCCCAGCTCGAACAGGCCCTGCACCAGGACCCGACCGGCCTGCGCCCGATCACCGACCGCTCGCTCGCCCACCGCGGCGAGTCCGCCCAAGTGCTGCGCCCGCTGCTCTACTCCTTCCTGGACGGGCTGGACGAACCCCGGGACGAACCGGTCCTGCCGCCCTACCCCAAGCCCGTCCCCCGCCCCGGGGCCACCGACCGGCCCACCGCCTACGACGTCGAGGGCAAGAGCGAGGGGACGGAGGTGAGCCTGCGACGCTACCCCTTCGATCCCGACGACCACACCCCGCGCGGCTTCCACGCCCTCACCGACGAACACCCGGACGACGCCCTGCGCTACACCGCCGAAGTGCTCGCCCGCACCGAGACCCACGCCGAACGCCCCGCCACCCGCTGGCTCGCCGACACCGCCGCCGAACTGCCCGGCCTCGCCGTCGCGGTGGCCGCCCTCGGCCCGGCCCGCCACCTGCTCCGACTGCACACCGGCCTGCTGCTCGAAGCCCGCGCCGAACCGGACTGGGACCGCCCCGACCCCACCCTCGACCCGCTGCTGCTCGGCTCCGCCGTGGCGTCCTGGCTCGCCGACGGCGGCGACCCGACCCGCCTCCCCGGGCACGGCCTCACCATCCGCACCGGCGACCACCACACCCGGGTCTCCTTCAGCACCGGGCCTCAGGGCCTGCCCGGCGGACCCTAGGACAGGCCCTAGCCCCGCAGCTGTCGCAGCCGCTCGCGGGTGTGCTCCGCCAGCTCCGCGTCCTCCAGCTCCTCGGCGAGGGCGACCAGCAGGGTGTACGCCTGCGCCGCCTTCGCGTACTCGCGCTGACCGGACGCCAGCCGGGCGCACTCCTCGGCTTGGGCGACGGCAAGGTCAAGCCGTCCCAGAGCCCGGTAGGCCCGGGCACGGACCAAGGGCAGCTTCACCAGCATGGCGGTGTCCCGCTCGGGCTCCTCGGCTCGTGCCGTGGCCTCGTCCAGGACGGCCAGCGCCTGCTCCGGGCGGTCGTCGGCGATCAGCGCCTGCGCCAGGTTGTAGCTCTGCACGATCTCGCCGTGCCGGTCGCCCCGGTTGGCCTCGCGGGCCAGTGCGAACCGCTCCGCCGCCCGGGCCGACCGGCCGTCGGCCAGGCAGAGCAGACCGTCCGTCTCGTACAGCACGCCCACGACGCGCTGGTCGGTCACCAGCGGCACCAGTTCGGAGGCGACCTCCAGCTGCTCGGCGGCGAGCGCGTACTCCTTGCGCTCGAAGTGGGCGCGGGCCAGTTGATTGCGCATCCGGACCACGGCGTCCGGCCGGTTGTCCCACTGGGCCGACGTCACGCCGAGCCGGTGCGTGGCGATCAGGTCCTGGTAGTGCTTGCGGCCGTGGTACAGCGGCCACAGCGACTCACAGAGCCGCCACACCTCGCCGTGCCACTTCTGCTTGGCCGCCGCCTCCACCGCCGCGCGCAGGTTGGCCCGTTCGGCCTGCAGCCACTCCAGTGCCTCCGGGTACGAGGCGAATCCGGGCAGCCCCTCGCCGCTCGGGTCCTGCAACCGCAGCCTCGCCCCCATCGCACGGTCCGCCAGCGACGCCCGGCCCCGGAAGTACGCCACGACGCGGGCGAGGAGCTCGACCCGGCCGGGCAGCTCGCGGGTGCGGTCATAGGCGTGCAGCCGCACCACGTCATGGGCCCGGAAGCGATCGTCGAGGCCGTCGTCCACCACCTCGTCCAGCAGGTGCACGGCGCGCAGCTCGGTCAGCGCCGCCCCGGCCTGTTCGACGCCCGCCGCGCGCGCCAGTTCGGCGGACACGAAGGGGCCAGGGTGCACGCCGATGAGGTGGTAGAGCGCCCGGCCCTGCGGCGACAACCGCTCGTAGACCAGGTCGTAGGTCGGGCCGAGGTCGCTCTCCTCGTCGTGCAGCACGGCCACCCTGCCCTCGCGGTCGTGCAGTTCGGCCACCACCCGACCGAGCGGCAGGTTGTCGCGGTCCAGCAGCTGGCTGCCGACCGCGTTCAGCGCCAGCGGCAACCCGCCGCACAGCTCGACCAGCGCCGCCAGCTCCCCGTCGGTGCCCCGCTCGGAGCCCAGCCAGGCCCGCACCAGATCGGCGCCGGCCGTCGCGCTCAGCGGCCCGAGCTGCCGCACCTCGGCGCCGACCGTCCGCAGCGCGGGCAGCCGCCGCCGGCTCGCGACCACCACCAGCCCGCAGGACGGGAGCAGCGCCCGGACCTCGGCGGCGTGCTCGACGTTGTCCAGGAAGAACAGGCACCGGCGCTCGGCGGTGACCGTCCGGAACGTCGTGAACCGCTCCGCCTCCACCGCCGGGGGCTCCGTGCCGAGGGCGCGCAGGAAGCCGGCCAGCAGCGCGGGGAGGTCCACCCCACCCTGGTGGCGGTACGCCTGGAGGTCCGCGTAGAGGTCCCCGTCGGGGAAGCGCGCCCGGTGCTCCTCGGTGAACTTGGCGATCAGTTCGGTCTTCCCGACCCCACCGAGGCCGGTGAACACCACGATCCCCAGTCCGCCCGTCTCGACTCGGCCCAAGGCCGCGCTCAGCGCGGCGAACTCCGGCTCACGGTTGACGAACGGGCCGTACGGCGACCGGACCTGATGAGGCCTCGGCGGCGGCTCGGGACGGGGGTGGATGTGCACCGACCCGATGTTCTCGGCCTGCACCACATGGCCGCCCACCGTCCCTGACACGGTGTTGGCCACCCGGTGATGCTCCATCTTGCCTGCTCCCTCCGGCCGGTCGGCCCCAGCCTACGGGCTGGGCGCCGGGCCGGAGGGCGGATCAGGGCCTCAGGCCGCCTGGCAGCGCGGGCACCAGAAGAGGTTGCGCGCGGCGTGCTGCTCGGTGCGGACGTCGGTGCCGCAGACCAGGCAGGGCATCGCGGCGCGGCGGTAGACGTAGACCTCGCCGCCGTGGTCGTCGACCCGCGGCGGGCGGCCCATCACCTCGGGGGTGTGCTCGGGGCGTACGGTGTCGATCCGGCCCGCGCCGACGCCCTCGTGCATCAGGGCGACCAGGTCGGCCCAGATCGCGTCCCACTCGCCCCGGGTGAGGTCGCGACCGGCCCGGTGCGGGTTGATCCCGTGTCGGAACAGCACCTCGGCCCGGTAGACGTTGCCCACCCCGGCCAGCACCTTCTGGTCCATGAGCAGCGCGGCGACGGTCGTCCGGCTCCCCGATATCCGCCGCCAGGCGGCCTCCGGATCGGCGTCGGCGCGCAGCGGGTCGGGCCCGAGGCGGGCGGCGACGGCGGCCTTCTCGGCGCCGGTCACCAGCGCGCAGGTGTTCGGGCCGCGCAGGTCAGCGTAGCCGTCGTCGTTGGCCAGCCGCAGCCGGACCAGGCCGACCGGCTCGGGCGCGGGACCGATGCCGAAGGTGAAGCCGCCGTAGAGGCCGAGGTGGACGTGCACCCAGGCGCCCTCCTCGAAGCCGAGGAACAGGTGCTTGCCGGTGGCCTCGGCTCCGGTGAGCAGTTGCCCGTCGATCGCCTTGGCCTCGTCGGCGAACCGGCCCTGCGGGCTGGACACCTCGACCGGGCGGCCGCCGAAGGCCGTCCGGTTCTCGGCGGCGAGGCGGTGGATGATGTGGCCTTCCGGCACGGGCGTCAGCTCCCCCGGGGTGGTTCGACAGGACGGGTCCAAGGACTCGTCCATCATCGCAGCCGGGACCGACACACCCCGGGTCAGCGGACCGGCATGCCCATCAGCCGGGCCAGGATGACGCGGTCCAGCTCGGCGGCGGTGCCGGCGACGTCCAGGTGGGAGTTGTCGATGATCGGCAGCCCGGAGTTGTACCAGCCGGCCATCCGGCCGTGGATCCGCGCCACCTCCTCGTCGCCGAGCCGCCGGGTGCCGCCGCGCCGGGCGTTGCGGCGCAGCACGGAGTCCAGGCTGGGCAGCAGCACGACCGGGATCATGCCGGGGCCGATGTGCCGCTTCCAGCCGCCGAGGCCGATCGCCGGGCGGTCCGGGAAGACCGCGTCGTCGATGATGCAGGAGATGCCGTTGGCGAGGTAGTTGCGGCAGGCGAAGCCGCAGGTGCGGCGGGCCAGCCGGTACTGCGCCTCGGAGGCGTTGTTCCAGCCGGACTGCGGGTTGGCGAAGCCGGACTGCACCCACTCGCGGACGTCGTCCAGGCTGATGTGCGCGGTCGGGGTGGGCCGGCGCTCGGCCCAGTACCGGGCGACGGTGGTCTTGCCGGCTCCGGCAGGTCCGATCAGCAGGACGGCGATCGGCCCGGAGGGCGCGTGCCGCTGGGGCGGGTGGGTGGGGAGCTGGACGGGCATGCCGGAGGGCAGCACGAAGTGCCCGGTGGCCCCGGCGGGGACGGGCGCGCTCGGCGCGGGGGCCGGAGGGACGGGCGCGGGCGGAGCGGGCACCGGTGCTGTCGGCACAGGGGCCGGAGCGACCGGAGCGGACGCCGGCGGCACCGGCGGCGGACCGACCGCCCTCGACGACTGCGCCCCTGACGACCGGCTCCCCGACGGCTGCGGCCCCGGCGGAGCGACGGGACGCGGCGGGACCTGCCCACCCCCGGCGTACTGCGTCACGGTCACCTCCCGACACCTCTCAGCGGGGACACTACACGGCGGCCCGGCGGCGGGCACAGTCCGCCGCCGGGCCGCTGACCAGGCGTCAGCGCGTGGTGAGCTGTTCGGCCAGGGCGCGCAGGGCCAGCTCGTACGAGCCGAGCCCGAACCCGGCGATGGTGCCGGAGGCCACCGCGGCGATCACCGAGGTGTGCCGGAAGGTCTCCCGCGCGTACGGGTTGGAGATGTGCACCTCGATCAGCGGCGCGGTGCGCTGCGCGGCGGCGTCCCGCATGGCGTACGAGTAGTGCGTGAACGCGCCCGGGTTGATCACCACGGGCACCTTGCCGTCGGCCGCCTCGTGCAGCCACTCCACCATCTGCTGCTCGGAGTTGGTCTCGTGGACCTCGACCTCGAAGCCGAACTCCTGGCCGAGCGCGGTGCAGCGCTCGACCAGCCCGGCGTAGGACGTGGCGCCGTAGACGTCCGGCTCGCGGCTGCCGAGCCGCCCGAGGTTGGGGCCGTTGAGCACCATCACCCGGGTCACGCCGAGACCTCCGCGTAGGCGGCGACCAGCAGGGACGGGTCGGGGCCCTCCAGGACGGAGGTCTTGCCGAGGCCGTCCAGGACGATGAAGCGGATCAGGTCGCCGCGCGACTTCTTGTCGATCTTCATGGCGTCCAGCAGCTTCGGCCAGGCGTCCGCCTGGTACCGCAGCGGCAGGCCGACGGAGGCCAGCACGGCGCGGTGCCGGTCGGCCGTCTCGTCGTCCAACCGGCCGGCCAGGCGGCCGAGTTCGGCGGCGAAGACCATGCCGATGGAGATCGCGGCGCCGTGCCGCCACTTGTAGCGCTCGTTGCGCTCGATGGCGTGGCCGAGGGTGTGGCCGTAGTTGAGGATCTCGCGTCGGCCGGATTCCTTGAGGTCCCCGGAGACCACGTCGGCCTTGACCTGGATGGCGCGGCGGATCAGCTCGACGGTGTGCGGGCCGTCCGGGGTCTTGGCGCCCTCCGGGTCGGCCTCGATCAGGTCGAGGATGGCCGGGTCGGCGATGAAGCCGCACTTGATGACCTCGGCGAGGCCGGAGACGTAGTCGTGCTTGGGCACGGTCGCCAGGGTGTCGAGGTCGGCCAGCACGCCCACCGGCGGGTGGAAGGCGCCGACCATGTTCTTGCCCTCGGCGATGTTGATGCCGGTCTTGCCGCCGACGGCCGCGTCGACCATGCCGAGCAGCGTGGTGGGCATGGAGATCCAGCGCACGCCGCGCAGCCAGGTGGCGGCCACGAAGCCGGCCAGGTCGGTGGTGGCGCCGCCACCCAGGCCGACGACGACGTCGCTGCGGGTGAAACCGGTCTGCCCGAGCACCGACCAGCAGTACGCGGCGACCTCGGCGCTCTTGGCGTCCTCGGCGTTGGGCACCTGGAGGGCGATCGCCTCGTAGCCCTCGCCGAGCAGGTCCTCGCGGATGGCGTCGGCGGTGGCGGCCAGCGCCTCGGGGTGGATGATCGCGACCCGCTTGGCGCGAGTGCCGATGAGCGGCGCCAGCTCGCCGAGCAGCTGGTGCCCGATCAGCACGTCGTACGGGTCGTGGCCGGCGCTGCCGCCGACGTGAATCCTGACGATGGGGTCAGTCATGGGGGGTCTTCAGCTCCAGTGCTTCCAGTACGGCGTCCGCGACCTGCTCCGGGGTGCGGCCGGCGGTGTCGACGACGGCGGTGGCCACCTCCAGGTAGAGGGGGCGGCGGGCCTCCATCAGCTCGCGCCAGCGGGCCCGCGGGTTGACGGCCAGCAGCGGGCGCGGGGCGTCCAGGCCGACCCGCTTGACCGCGTCCGCCAGCGGGACCTCCAGGAAGACCACCGGCAGCTCGCGCAGCAGCGCGCGGGTGGCCTCGGCCATCACCGCACCGCCACCGAGCGCCAGGACGCCGCCGTGCTCCGTGGCGCCCGCGCGCACGGCCCGGACCTCCAGCTCGCGGAAGTGCGGCTCGCCCTCGTCGATGAAGATCTCCGGGATGGGCTTGCCGGCCAGCGCCTCGATGTCGGCGTCGGTGTCCCGGAAGGCGACGCCCAGGCGCTCGGCCAGAGCCCGCCCGACGGTGGACTTGCCACTGCCGGGCGGACCGACCAGCACAACGACCGGAATAGTCATCGGATGATCAGGTTGTCGAGGTAGTTCTGCACGTTGCGGCGGGTCTCGGAGACGTGGTCACCGCCGAACTTCTCGTTCACCGCGTCGGCCAGCACCAGCGCGACCATCGCCTCCGCGACGATCCCCGCGGCCGGCACGGCGCAGACGTCCGAGCGCTGGTGGTGCGCCTTGGCCGGCTCGCCGGTGCGCACGTCCAGGGTCTGCAGCGCCCGCGGCACGGTGGCGATCGGCTTCATCGCCGCACGCACCCGCAGCACCTCGCCGGTGGACAGCCCGCCCTCGGTGCCGCCGGAGCGGCCGGAGGTGCGCTTGACGCCCTCGGGGGTCGGGACGATCTCGTCGTGCGCCTTGGAGCCGGGCACCCGGGCCAGCTCGAAGCCGTCGCCGACCTCGACGCCCTTGATCGCCTGGATGCCCATCAGCGCGGCGGCCAGCCGGGCGTCCAGCCGGCGGTCCCAGTGCACGTGCGAGCCGAGGCCCACCGGCACGCCGTACGCCAGCACCTCGACCACACCGCCGAGGGTGTCGCCGTCCTTGTGGGCCTGGTCGATCTCGGCGACCATCGCCTTCGAGGCGTCGGCGTCCAGGCAGCGGACCGGGTCGGCGTCCAGCTTCGCCTCGTCCGAGGGCAGCGGCAGCACGCCGGCCGGGGCCTTGGCGGCGGCCAGCTCGACCACGTGGCTGACGATCTCGATCCCGCAGGTCTCCTTCAGGTACGCGCGGGCGACGGCGCCGAGCGCGACCCGGGCGGCCGTCTCGCGGGCGCTGGCGCGCTCCAGGATCGGGCGGGCCTCGTCGATCGAGTACTTCTGCATGCCGGCCAGGTCGGCGTGGCCGGGGCGGGGGCGGGTGAGCGCCTCGTTGCGGGCCAGGCCGGCCAGCACCTCGGGGTCGACCGGGTCGGCCGACATGACCTGCTCCCACTTCGGCCACTCGGTGTTGCCGACCATGACCGCGACCGGGCTGCCCATGGTCTCGCCGTGCCGAACACCGCCGAGGAAGGTCACCTCGTCCTGCTCGAACTTCATCCGTGCGCCGCGACCGTAACCGAGCCGGCGGCGCGCCAGCGCGTCGGCCACCACCGCGGTGGTGACCGGTACACCGGCGGGCAGGCCTTCCAGCGTCGCGACGAGTGCGGGGCCGTGCGACTCCCCCGCCGTCAGCCAGCGCAACGTACCCAACGGAGCTCCTTCATCAGCGGACCGGCCACGGCACCGCCGGGGCCCGCCCGGACGTGCCTTGTGACTGAATCCTTTCATGCCCCGGCGGCACCCGGGAGCGGAGTCCGCGTGACGGACGGCTACCGGCCACCCGGCGGGACGGCGGTCGGCGCGATTCCGGCCACCCGGCGCGGCGGTGGTCGGCGCGATTCCGGCCACCCGGCGCGGCGGTGGTCGGCGAGATCCGGTCACCGGCGCGGCCTCAGCGCCCGGCGAGGGCCTGCTCGCCCGCCTCGCGCATCGCCGCCAGCGGCCCCGGCGCCCGCCCGGTGAAGGCCTCGCTCTGCAGCACCGCCTGGTGCACCAGCAGGTCCAGCCCACCCAGGACGGTCGCCCCGCGCTCCGCGCACGCGGCGGCCAGCGCCGTCGGCCACGGGTGGTAGAGCACGTCGAACAGCGCCCCCGGCACGGCGGGCACCGCCTCGGCGAAGGCGTCGGTCGCGCCGACGGGCGTGGTGGAGACGGTCAGCGGCTGCGCCAGCGCCTCGGCCCCGCGTTCCCAGTCGGCGGTGCGGACGACGACGCCCAGCCGCTCGCCCAGCTCGGCCATCTCCCGGGCCCGCTCCGCGCTGCGCACGTAGACGGTCACCTCACCGGTGCAGACCTGGGCGAGCGCCGCCAGCGCCGAGGAGGCGGTGGCCCCGGCGCCCAGCACGGCCGCGCCCGGCACCTCGGTGATGCCGCGCTCGCGCAGCGCGTTCACCAGCCCGGGGACGTCGGTGTTGTCCCCGGTGCACCGCCCGTCGGCGGTGAACACCACGGTGTTGACCGCGTCCACCGAGCGGGCCGTCGCGCTCACCTCGTCCAGCAGCGGGATGATCGCCCGCTTCAGCGGCATGGTCAGCGACAGCCCCGCCCACTCGGCCTCGTCCAGCCCGGCGAGGAAGCCGGGCAGACCGGCCTCGTCCACCTCGAAGCGGTCGTAGCGCCAGCCGTCCAGCCGGAGCGCCGCGAAGGCGGCCCGGTGCAGGTCCGGCGAGAGCGAGTGGGCGATCGGCGAGCCGAGAACGGCCGCCCGGTGCTTGCTGGTCAACGCTGCTTCTCCCTGAACGACTCGCCCGAGCAGGCTACTTGGCGGTGGTGCAGTGGACGCGCACCTTGTCGAAGCCCTGGCCGGCCGCCTTGCAGTACTTCTCGACGTTGGCCGCGTGCTCCTTGTCCGTCTCCGCGAAGAGGGTATGGGTCGGGTCCATCGCGATGAAGTACAGCCACTTGCCGTCCGCCGGGTTGAGCACCGCCTTGATCGCCGCGTCGCCCGGGTTGGAGATCGGTGTGGGCGGCAGGCCCGGGTTTCGGTAGGTGTTGTACTTGTTGGACGCGTCGTCGATTTCCTTCTTGTCGAGCTGCGTGCGACCGAGCGAGTACTGCAGCGTGGTGTCCATGCCGAGGGTGTGCTGCGTCGCGTCGCTGGAGAGGCGGTTCTGGATGGTCCTCGCCATCTTGGCGAAGTCGTCCGTGTTGTTGCCCTCGCGCTGCAGGATGCTCGCCTCGATGACCACCTCGTACGCGGTCTTGAGACCGGCCTTGGAGGCGTCGGCGTCCAGGTTCGCGTACTTGTCGGTGGCGTTCTTCACCATCTGCTTGAGCAGGTCCTCGGGCTTCATGCCCTCGGCGATGTTGTAACGCGTCGGCCAGAGGAAGCCCTCGATGTTGCCGTTCGCGTACGCGGGCAGGCCGAGGTTGGCGACCTGGGCCTTGGCGACGCCCGCCGTGGTGCCCGGCGACAGCTTCAGCTTCCCGTCGATGATGGTGTAGATGTCGGCGGCGGTCTTGCCCTCGGGGATGACCAGCCCCTCGCCACCGGCCTGTTGGAGGAGGCCCTGGAGCGCGGCCGCGGCCGGCATCTCCTTCTTCAGCGCGTAGAAGCCCGGCTGGATGGTGGTGCACTTGGGCTCGGCGCTGCAGGCCTTGCTGAACGCGTCGACGCTCTTGACCACGCCGGCGGTCTTCAGCGCGAGGCCGATCTGCCCGCCGACCGCGCCGGACTTGACCTCGACCTGGACGGAATCGGTGCCCTCGCCCTGGAAGTCCGGCGCCGGGCCGAAGTGGTCCTGGTAGAAGCCGTAGCCCCACCAGCCGGCGCCGCCCAGCGCGCCGATCAGCACCAGCGCGACCAGGAGGCAGGCCCCGCCGTTGCGGCGGCCGGACTTCTTGCCCTTCTCCTTGCGCTTCTTCTTCGCGTCGCGGGAGTCGTCCTCCTCGCCGAGGAAGCCGGCCTGCTCGGGGTCGCCGTCCTCGTCCCGGTACTCGGCGTCCTCGTGGCGACCGTCCTCGTACCGGCCATCCCCATGAGGGCCCTCCTCGTGGCCGTCCCACTCGTCGGTCTCGGGCCCGTGCCCGCCCACCGGGTCGGCGCCGGCCTCCAGCGCGGCGGCCTCGGCCTCCCAGTCGATGCCGTCCGGGCCGGGGCCCGCGGGCACGACCGGCTCCGGCTCCGGCGCCGCCCGCCGCCGGCCCCGCGGCTGCCCGGGCTGCGCGCCCTGTTGCGGCATCCCCGGCTGCTGCTGCACACCGGGCTGCTGCGGGGACATCCCCGGCTGCTGCCCCATGCCCGGCTGCGGCTGTCCGCCCGGGAACCCCTGCTCCTGATACCCCTGCGGGTACCCCTGCTGCGGCACCTGCTGGGGCATCTGCTGCTGCGGATACCCCTGCTGCGGCATCTGCTGCTGTTGCGGGTACCCCTGCTGCCCCTGCTGCTGCGGGTAGCCCTGCTGCGGCATCTGCTGGGGCATCTGCTGCTGCGGATACTGCTGCTGCTCGCCCGGGAACCCTTGCTGCTGATACCCCTGTGGGTACCCCTGCTGCGCCATCTGCTGCGGCATCTGTTGCTGCGGATACCCCTGCTGCTGCCCGTCCCCGTACGGCTGTTGGACCAGCTGGCCCTGCTGGGGATACTGCTGCTGCCACTGGCCGTCCTGCTGGCCGGGGACCGGCTGCTGGCCGCCGTACCCGGGGTCACCGGGGTGCCACGGCTCGGAGCCCTGGGGGCCGTAGCCCCGACCCAGATCGGTCATTGATCCCCTTAACCGACGAAGACGGCCGGAGGATCGGACCGGCCGTCCGGGACGCGGTCCCGGCTGATTCTCGAACCGGCGTGCTAGCGCAGCGCCTGGGAGGAGACGTTACCGTACCGCAGTCGTGCCCCTGGCAGGGCGGATGTGCCACCGGTGTCCGACCTCACCCACCGGTGGCGCCGTCCGTCGGCGCCGCCGGAGCGGAGGCGGCGGCCGACCCGGAGGCCGCCGCCGACGCGGCGGCGGAACCCGCAGGCGACGCCGAGGGCACCCCCGACGGCGAGCCCGACGGCGACCCGGAGGGCGACCCCGACGGCGCGGCCGAGTCGCTCGGCTTCGCCGACGCCCGGTTGGCGTTGAACTCCGCGACGTTGCGCTGCTGCACCTCGAAGCTGTCGGTGAAGCGGGTGTCCCCCGGTTTCACGGTGACGAAGTAGAGCCAGTCCCCCGGCACCGGGTCCAGTGCCGCCATGATCGCCTGCCGCCCCGGATTGGAGATCGGCGTGGGCGGCAGCCCGGGGTGCAGGTAGGTGTTGTACGGGGAGTCCAGCCTGGTGTCGGTCACCGTGGTGTTCAGGGTCGACCGGCCGAGCGCGTAGTTGATCGTGGAGTCGAGCTGCAGCGGCATCGCCCTGGCCAGCCGGTTGTAGATCACCCGCGCCACCCGGCCCATGTCCTCGGTGTTGTCGGCCTCGCCCTGGACCATGCTGGCCACCGTCACCAGCCCGTACAGGCTCTGCCCGAGGTTCTGCGCGACGACGTTCGCGTCATCCCGGCTGAACTCCTTGCCGGCCCGGTCCACCATCTGTTTCAGCAGCTCGATCGCGGTGGTCCCGTCGGTGACGCTGTACGTCGCGGGGAACAGGTAGCCCTCGGGGCTGCCCTTGGTGAAGTCCGGCAGGCCCAGTTCGGCGCCCTGCTCCTGGGCGGTGCGCTGGGTGGTGCCGTCCGGCAGGCCCAGCTTCCGGTCGATCGCCGCGTAGATCTGGTAACCGCGCCAGCCCTCGGGGATGGTCAGGCCGTTGGCGTTGGCCGGGTCGATCAGTACGGCCAGCGCGGCCGCGGCCGACATCCGCTGCTTCATCGTGTACGTGCCGGGCTGGATCCGCCCGGCCGCCGCGGCGCTGCCCTTGGCCTCCCGGGTGAAGGCGAGCGAACTGGCGACCACCCCGTTGCGCACCAGCGCGTACGCGATCTGGGACAGCCCCGCCCCCTCCGGCACCGAGACCTGGACGCTGCCGGTGCCCTGCCCCGCGTAGTCGGCGGCGACCGGGGGTTTGCGCTGCTCCTGCCACCAGGCGTAGCCGGTGAGGCCCACCCCGCCGAACACCCCGATCAGGGAGAGCGCGGTGAGCGCGCAGGCCAGCCCGTTACGCCGTCGGTGCGGATCCGGTGCATCGGAGCGCGTACGGGGCGCGCCCGGCGGGCGACCCTCCGGCTCCAGCACCGGCGCACCCAGGTGCCCGGGTGTGAGCCCCGGGTGGAAGTCCTGGTCGGTCATGGCTCGCGTCCCCTCGGCGGTCCCGGAACGAACGAAAAGGGTCCGTGCGGACGCGTCCGCACGGACCCCTCACCGGGACGTTAGATCAGGCCGGTCAGCCGACCGCCTCGACGCTCTCACCGGGCGGGCGTCCGCTCACCCGTTCGGACTCAAGGGCGGTCTGCAGGATCACCACCGCGGCGGCCTGGTCGACCACCGAGCGACCCTTCTTCGCCTTGACGCCCGAGGCGCGCAGCCCGTGGGTGGCGGTGACGGTCGACATCCGCTCGTCGACCAGCCGGACCGGCACCGGGTAGAGCCGGTTGGCCAGCCGGGCGGCGTACCCGCGGACCTTCTCCGCCGCCGGGCCCTCCTTGCCGCTCAACGAGCGCGGCAGCCCGACGATCACCTCCATCGCCTCGTACTCGTCGACGATGGCGGCGATCCTGGCCTGCGACTTCGCTCCGGCCGGGACGGTCTCCACGGGGGTGGCGAGCACCCCGTCGGGGTCGCAGGACGCGACCCCGATCCGGGCGTCACCGACGTCGACGGCGATCCGCCGCCCGCGCCGGAAGGGTCTTTCCACCTGCTCCATCAGCTGGCGCGCTCCGCGACCAGGCCGCGCACCGCGGCGACGGCCTCGCCGACCGCGGCCGGGTTGGAGCCGCCGCCCTGGGCGACGTCGTCCTTGCCGCCACCGCCGCCGCCGAGGGTCTTGGCGGCGACCCGGACCAGCTCGCCGGCCTTGATGCCGCGGGCGCGGGCGTCCTCGTTGGTGGCGATCACGGTCAGCGGACGGTCGTTCGCCACGGTGAAGGCGGCGACCACGGCCGGGCGCGAGCCGAGCCGGCCGCGCACGTCCAGCACCAGCTTGCGCAGCTCGTCCGCGCCCACGCCGTCGGCGACCTGGGCGGCGACCACGGAGATGCCGTGCACGTCCTCGGCCGAGTCGGCCAGGCCCGCCGCGGCGGCCAGCACCTTCTCGGCGCGGAAGCGCTCGATCTCCTTCTCGGCGTCCTTGAGCTTGGCGAGCATGCCCGAGATCTTCTCCGGCAGCTCCTCCGGGCGGCCCTTGACCAGGTCCGTCAGCTGGGAGACCACGGTGTGCTCGCGGGCCAGGAACTTGTACGCGTCGACGCCGACCAGCGCCTCGACGCGGCGCACGCCGGAGCCGATCGAGGACTCGCCGAGCAGCTTCACCAGACCCAGCTGGGCGGTGTTGCCGACGTGCGTGCCACCGCACAGCTCCTTGGAGAAGTCGCCGATGGTGACGACCCGGACCTCGTCGCCGTACTTCTCGCCGAACATCGCGATGGCGCCGGCCTTGCGGGCCTGATCCATCGTCATGACCTCGGCGGTGACGTCGAGTTCGCGACCCAGCACGTCGTTGATCTTCTGCTCGACGTCGACCAGCACGCTGCCCGGGACGGCGGCGGGCGAGCCGAAGTCGAAGCGGAAGCGGCCGGGCGCGTTCTCGGAGCCGGCCTGGGCGGCCGTCGGGCCGAGCGCGTCGCGCAGCGCCTGGTGGGTCAGGTGGGTGGCCGAGTGGGCGCGGGCGATCGCCCGGCGGCGGTCGACGTCGATCGTGGCGTACGCCGAGGCGCCGAGCACGACCTCGCCGAACAGCACCCCGCCGGAATGCACGATGACACCCGGGACGGGCTGCTGC
Source organism: Kitasatospora sp. NPDC087861 (assembly GCF_044742585.1). Taxonomy (NCBI): domain Bacteria; kingdom Bacillati; phylum Actinomycetota; class Actinomycetes; order Kitasatosporales; family Streptomycetaceae; genus Kitasatospora; species Kitasatospora sp. NPDC087861. The sequence continues at coordinate 171,798 of NZ_JBIUUS010000009.1, read as the reverse complement.
ACATCGCGGATCTCCACCACCGCGCCGGACTCCAGCCGGATCCGGCCGTGGTCGGCGAGCTGGCCGCCGCCCTCGGCGTAGAACGGGGTGCGGTCGAGGATGATCTCGACCTCGTCGCCCTCGGAGGCGGCCGGCGACGGAACGCCGTCCACCAGCAGGCCGACCACGGTGGCCTCGCCCTCGGTGAGGCTGTAGCCGGTGAAGACGCTCGCGCCGGACTTGTCGGCGACCTCGCGGTACGCGGCGACGTCGGCGTGGCCCATCTTCTTGGCCTTGGCGTCCGCCTTGGCGCGGTCCCGCTGCTCCTGCATCAGGCGGCGGAAGCCGGCCTCGTCCACCTGGAGGCCCTGCTCCTCGGCCATCTCCAGGGTGAGGTCGATCGGGAAGCCGTAGGTGTCGTGCAGCTTGAAGGCCTGGTCACCGGAGAGCACCGCGCCGCCGGCCTGCTTGGTCTCGGTGACCGCGGCGTCCAGCAGGCTGGTGCCGGCCTTCAGGGTCTGCAGGAAGGCCCCCTCCTCGCCGACGACGACCGTCTCGATGCGCTTGCGGTCGCTCTCCAGCTCCGGGTACTGCGGGGCCATCGCCTTGATGGCGATGTCGGTGAGGTCCTTGGCGACCGGACCGGTGGCACCCAGCAGGCGCATGTTGCGGATGGCGCGGCGCAGGATGCGGCGCAGCACGTAGCCGCGGCCCTCGTTGCCGGGGGTGACGCCGTCGCCGATCAGCATCAGCGCGGTGCGGATGTGGTCGGTGACCACGCGCAGGGAGACGTCCGACTTGTGGTCGGCGCCGTAGGTGTGGCCGGTCAGCTCGGCGGCGCGGTCGAGGATCATCCGGCTGGTGTCGATCTCGAAGAGGTTGTCGACGCCCTGCAGGATGGCGGCCAGGCGCTCCAGGCCGAGGCCGGTGTCGATGTTCTTGCTCGGCAGGTCGCCGAGGATCTCGAAACCGTCCTTGCCGTCGCCGTGGCCGCGCTCGTACTGCATGAAGACCAGGTTCCAGATCTCCAGGTAGCGCTCGCCGTTGACGGCCGGGCCGCCCTCCTCGCCGTACGCGGGGCCGCGGTCGTAGTTGATCTCCGAGCACGGGCCGCACGGGCCGGGGACGCCCATCGACCAGAAGTTGTCCTTCATGCCGAGGCGCTGGATGCGCTCGGAGGGGACGCCGATGACGTCACGCCAGATCTGCTCGGCCTCGTCGTCGTCCTGGTAGACGGTGATCCAGAGCTTCTCCTTCTCCAGGCCGTAGCCGCCGTCCGCGACGGAGCTGGTGAGCAGCTCCCACGCGAACGTGATGGCGCCTTCCTTGAAGTAGTCGCCGAAGGAGAAGTTGCCGCACATCTGGAAGAAGGAGCCGTGCCGGGTGGTCTTCCCGACCTCCTCGATGTCCAGGGTGCGCACGCACTTCTGGACGCTGGTGGCGCGCGAGAACTGCGGCTTGACCTCGCCCAGGAAGTAGGGCTTGAACGGCACCATGCCGGCGTTGACCAGCAGCAGGGTGGGGTCGTCGGCGACCAGGGACGCCGACGGAACGACGGTGTGGCCGCGCTCCTCGAAGAAGCGCAGCCAGCGGCGGCGGATCTCAGCCGACTCCATTATTGGTCCTTCCGGTTCGGGGTGCCGCCCCGCTGCGGCAGCGCGCGGCGGGGCGTTTCTTCAGTGGCTTGGGGTGTGGTGCGGGCACTGCTGGACGAAGGCAGGGCGGCGGCCGGGCTGCCGGGCGCCGCCGAGATAGCTCGGTACTGCGGCTCGCCCCTGGCCACCCGGCGGCGCCGGGGCTCGACCACGGCGGTGCCGTGCAGTCCGAGGTCGTCGCGCAGCTGCTCCTCACGCTCGGTCATGCCCGCCCGCACGTCCTGGGCGAACTGCTTGGCCAGGTCGCCCAGGTGCAGCGCACCGCGCGTGGCGGTGCCGGAGAGGCTGTCCGGGGTGAGCCGGTGCACGGCCTCGTTGGCCTTGTTCATGGCCCAGACGGTGGCACCGGCACCGACCGCCATCCAGAAGACGCGTCGCACCATGCCGTCAGCCCCTCACCGCGCGCCGGACCCGGGAGAGCAGGCCGTTCCTGGGCGCGGTCGCGGCGCGCACCTCCGCCCGGATCAGCCGGGCCAGCTCCTCGCGCTCGCCGCTCTGCGACGGCACGGACGGCTGGCCGCCCTGCTGCTTGGCGACGGCCTTGCGGACGCCGTAGCTGAAGGCCGCGACCTTCACCAGCGGCCCGCCCAGGGTCGCGGCGACGGTGGAGGACAGCGCGTTGGCGTTGGCGGCGGCGTCCTGCACGTTCGCGGTGATCTCGTCCACCCGCTCCAGCTGCTCGTTGGCGCTGCGCACGGCGGCGCCCGCGTCGCTCAACAGCGGGACGGCCTGCTCGGTGACGGCGGAGACCAGGACGGTGGCCTCCTTCAGCACCCGCGAGAGGCGGACCAGCACCACGGCGAGCAGGGTGACCAGGACCGCCCAGAACACGGCGACGAGCAACCCGGCCAGCTCTCCCACGGACACCTTTGCGCGCTCCCTCGCCTTGCTGTTCTCCAAACGGAACCCTATCGCGCCGACGCCCGGTTTCCGGACCGGGTTATCGGCGGGCCCGCCCGGTGGATCCGGTCGGGTGTGCGAACCGCGCGCGTAACCTACCGGCCGGTCACCTCGTTCTGCCAGGCGGGCCGTCGCCCGTACGGCCCGACGCACGTCCGGGCCGTGTCGGTCCGGGCCAGGAACACGGGGAGCAGCGGTTGGCCGGCGACTGGACAACACCGCCCGGGGAGCCCGGGGCGTGGCCGCGCGAGCCGGAGCCCGGCCGGCTGCCGGCCGAGGTGACGTGCTTCGTCGGACGGCGGCGGGAGCTGGCCGAGCTGGCGGGCCTGCTGGCCGCCGCCCGGCTGGTGACGGTGACCGGCCCGGGCGGGGTCGGCAAGAGCCGGCTGGCGCTGCGCGCGGCGGCCCGGGCGGCCGGCGCCTTCCCGGACGGCACCTGGCTGGTGGAGGTGGCCCCGGTGCAGGACCCGCTGCTGCTCGGCCACGCGGTGCTGGAGGCACTGCGGCTGACCGACGGCACCGCCCGCCCGCCGCTGGACGTCCTGACCGAGCGGCTGTCCGGTCGGCGCCTGCTGCTGGTGCTGGACGGCTGCGAGCACCTGGTGGAGGCCTGCGCGGAGCTGGCGGACGCGCTGCTGCGGGCACTGCCCGGGCTGCGGGTGCTGGCCACCAGCCGCGCCGTGCTGCGGGCCACCGGCGAGCACCTGTTCACCCTGGCCCCGCTGCCGGCCGGCCCACTACCGGACCGCCCGGTAGGGCCCGACGCGCTGCCGGACGCGGTGCGGCTGTTCGCCGACCGAGCCAGGGCGGTGCTGCCGTCCTTCGCGGTGACCGAGGCCAACGCCGAGGCGGTGAGCCTGCTCTGCCGCCGTCTGGACGGAATCCCGCTGGCGGTGGAACTGGCGGCCGGGCGGCTGCGGGCGCTGTCGGTGGAGCAGATCACCGCGCGGCTGGACGACCGGTTCCGGCTGCTCACCGGCGGCTCCCGGACGGCCCTGCCACGGCACCAGACGCTGCGCACGACGATCGGTTGGAGCCATGAGCTCTGCACCGTGCAGGAACGTTTACTCTGGGCCCGCCTGTCGATCTTCGCCGGCAGTTTCGACCTGGAGGCCGCCGAGTACGTCTGCGCCGGCGAGGGCCTGGAGTCCGAGGACGTGCTCGACCTGCTCGACGAGCTGGTCGGCAAGTCCGTGGTGCTGCGCGAGGACAGCGCCTTCGGCGTCCGCTTCCGGCTGCTCGACACCCTGCGCGAGTACGGCGGCCGATGGCTGCGCGCCGCCGGCGAGGAGCGGCGGCTGCTGCACCGCCACCGCGACTGGTACCTGGGCGTGGCCACCTGGGGCGAGGTCGAGTGGTTCGGTCCCCGACAGGCGGAGACCGCCGAGCGCACCGGGCTCGCCCACACCAACCTCCGCGCGGCGCTGGAGTTCTGCCTGGCCGAGCCCGGCGAGGAGCAGATCGCCCTGCTGCTGGCGGGCACGCTGTGGTTCTACTGGGTCGGCTGCGGCCACCTCGGCGAGGGCCGGCACTGGCTGGAGCGCGCGCTCGCCCTGGACCGTGAGCCGACCCAGGCCCGCGCCAAGGCCCTCTGGGTGACCGGCTACACGGCCACCCTGCAGGGCGACCTGGAGACGGCCCGCCCGGCGCTGGAGGAGTGCCGCCGCCAGGCCCTGACCACCGGCGACGACCGGGCGCTCGCCTACGCCGTCCACCGGCAGGGCTGCGTGGCCCTGATCGGCGACGACCCGGACCGCGCCGCCGAACTCTTCGAGGAGGCGCTCTGGCACTACCGGACCATCGGCGAGCTCAACAGCAACGTCGTGATGGCCATGTTCGAGCTGGGCCTCGCCTGCCTGTTCCAGGGCGACCTGGAGAGCGGCGAGCTCTGGTTCGGCCAGGCCCGCGAGCTGTGCGAGGAGCACGGCGAGCAGTGGGCGTACGCGTACGTGCTGTACGCGATGGCGTACGCGCACTGGCTGGACGGCGCCGTCCGGCAGGCCCGCGCGCTGGCCCGGGAGAGCCTGCGGCTGAACCACCTGTTCCACGACCTGCTGGGCATCGTGCTGGCGATCGACCTGCTGGCACTGCTGGAGACCGAGCCGAACGGCCCCGACGCGCCGGGCGACCTGTGCGAGGCCCGGGTGCTGCAGGGCGCCTCACACCGGATCTGGCGCACGGTCGGCATGCCCTTCCTGGGCTCGCGGTGCTTCTTCGGCCCGCACCAGGAGTGCGCGGAGCGGGCCCGGACGGGGCTGACCGAGCAGGAGTACGAGGAGCACTACGAGGCGGGGGCCCGGCTCGACCTGGACGCCGCGGTCTCCCGGGCGCTCGGCGGCGGCGAGTCGGCGGACGGCCCGGAGCCGGGGGCCGGGCCGTGCTCGGTGCCGCCCGCGCCGGCGCCCTCGCCGGCCCGGAATAGTTGAAACTTGTCCATTGCTTGAGGAGGCAAGGAACCACCCGGAAGGAGCACCCCGTGGCCGTGAACACCGCCGCCGACGAGTACCGCCTCGCGACCTTCTACTTCGAGTCCAAGGCGTACACCGACGCCGCCCGCATGCTGGAGGGCGTACTGGCCGAGGAGCCGGCCAACCTCTCCGTCCGGCTGCTGCTGGCCCGCAGCTACTACCACTCCGCCCAACTCCACCGCGCCGAGGCCGAGTTGCGCCGGATCCTCGACATCGACCCGGTCGAGGACTACGCCCGGCTGATGCTCGGCCGCACCCTGGAGCGCCAGAGCCGCCACGAGGAGGCCCGCCCGCACCTGCGGCTGGCCGCCGCGATGACCGGCGAGGACTGGTAGACCGGGGGCAGCGGAAACGGCGAGCCCCCGCCGCCTCGAAAGGCGACGGGGGCTCGCTGAGGTACCGCAGGTGCGGAACCGTCGCGGGTCAGCGCGAGTAGTACTCGACGACCAGCTGCTCGTCACAGATCACCGGGACCTCCTTGCGCTGCGGCGCACGGTCCAGGCGGAAGGCCAGGGCCTTCAGGTTGACCTCGAGGTACTTCGGGGTCTGGCCCTCACCCGCGTAGCCACCCTCACGGGCGACCTGGAAGGGGACCTTCTCCTTGCTGCGCTCGCGGACGGTCACCACGTAGCCCGGCTTCATCTGGTACGACGGCTTGTTGACCTTGCCACCGTTGACCTCGATGTGGCCGTGGACGACCATCTGGCGGGCCTGGTAGATGGTGCGGGCAATGCCCGAACGCAGCACCAGGGAGTCCAGACGGGTCTCCAGCTCGGCGACGAGCGCCTCACCGGTCTTGCCCTCGGCCTTCTTCGCGCGGTCGAACGCGCGCGCCATCTGCTTCTCGCTCAGGTCGTACTGGGCGCGCAGACGCTGCTTCTCGAGCAGACGGACCTTGTAGTCCGAGTTCTGCTTGCGACCACGGCCGTGCTGGCCGGGCGGGTACGGGCGGGCCTCGAAGTACTTGACGGACTTCGGGGTCAGCGGCACGCCGAGCGCACGCGCGATCTTGACCTTGGGACGCTTCTGGTTCGCCATGAACCAAACCTTCCTTGCTTACGAATACGGCTTCACCAGGTGTTGACGGAGGTCGCACGTCGCGACCCGGAGAAAACCCCGCCGCTTGCGCAGTGGAATCAGCCGCTCTCCGGAGCCGGGCACGAAAGTGCTGGTCACACGGACGACCCGGAATCCGGGCCGCCCGCGACACCGATAACGGTGCGCGACGCTCCTGGTGCGGGCCCCTCGGAAGGGGCCTACGGCCGATGCCCCGCTGGTGCGGCCGGTCGGTGGGGTCTCCCCCGCCGCCGTCCCGGGACATGGCACTCCGACTGAGTATACCGGTGGATCACTCGCCCTTTTGCTCGGGCTCCTGCTCAGGCTTCCGCTCGCTCCGGCGCTCCCCCCTGAGCCGGCCCCGCGTCCACTCCACGACGTCCGCGTACCGGGCCTCGCCACCGCGCCGGGTCGGCTGGTAGTAGTCCTTGCCGTGCACGGCGTCCGGCGCGTACTGCTGCGCCGCGATGCCCTCCGGCAGGTCGTGCGGGTACCGGTAGCCCTGGCCGTGGCCGAGCTTGCCCGCACCGCCGTAGTGCGCGTCCCGCAGGTGCGGCGGCACCGCGCCCGCCAAGCCCTGCCGGACGTCCGCCAGCGCCGCGTCGATCGCCAGGTAGGCCGCGTTGGACTTGGGCGCCAGGGCCAGCGCGATCGCCGCCTGGGACAGGATGATCCGCGCCTCCGGGAAGCCGATCAGGGCCACCGCCTGGGCCGCCGAGACCGCCGTCTGCAGCGCCGTCGGGTCGGCCAGGCCGACGTCCTCACTGGCCGAGATCATCAGCCGGCGGGCGATGAACCGCGGGTCCTCCCCCGCCTCGATCATCCGGGCCAGGTAGTGCAGGGTGGCGTCCACGTCGCTGCCCCGGATCGACTTGATCAGCGCGCTCGCCACGTCGTAGTGCTGGTCGCCGTCCTTGTCGTAGCGCACCGCCGCCTGGTTGACGGCCGTCTCCGTGGTGGCCAGCGTGATGGCCGCCTCGTCCTTCTCCAGCGCCGCCCCGGCTGCCGCCTCCAGCGTGGTGAGCGCCCGCCGGGCGTCCCCGCCGGCCAGCCGCACCAAGTGGTCCTCGGCCTCCGCGGTCAGCTCCAGCGCGCCGTCCAGGCCGCGCTCGTCGGCCACCGCGCGGCGCAGCAGGGCGCGGATGTCCTCGTCGGTCAGCGACTCCAGGGTGAGCAGCAGCGAGCGGGACAGCAGCGGGGAGATCACCGAGAAGTACGGGTTCTCGGTGGTCGCGGCGATCAGGGTGACCCAGCGGTTCTCCACGGCCGGCAGCAGCGAGTCCTGCTGGGCCTTGGAGAAGCGGTGGATCTCGTCCAGGAACAGCACCGTCTCCCGGCCGGACATGCCGACCGCCCGCCGGGCACCGTCGATCACCGCCCGGACCTCCTTGACCCCGGCGGTGATCGCGGACAGCTCGACGAAGCGGCCCTCCACGGCCTGGCTGATCACGTGCGCCAGGGTGGTCTTGCCGGTGCCGGGCGGGCCCCACAGGATCACCGAGCTGGTCGCCGCCGGCCCGCGCGAGCCCCCGACGAGGCGCCGCAGCGGCGACCCGGGCTTCAGCAACTGCCGCTGCCCGGCCACCTCGTCCAGGGTGCGCGGGCGCATCCGTACGGCCAGCGGCGCCCGGCCGGGCTCCCTGGTCTGGCGTTCCTCGGCGGCGGCGGTGAAGAGGTCCGGTTCGTCCACACCGGAAGCCTATGCGAGGCCGCCGACACACCCGCCCGGCCGGGGCAGGCCCACCGGACAGGCCCTAGTCGAGCCCGGCCGCGTGGTCCGGCACGTACTTCTGCAGGTCGCGCGGCGGCCGCTGGTAGCCGCGCGGAGCCGGGCGGGGCGGCAGGTCGACCTGCGGGGCGGTGATCTCGTGGTACGGCACGGTGGAGAGCAGGTGGGCGATCATGTTGATCCGGGCCCGGCGCTTGTCGTCGCTCTCCACCACGTGCCACGGCGAGTCCGGGGTGTCGGTGTAGACGAACATCTCGTCCTTGGCCCGCGAGTAGTCCTCCCAGCGGGTGATCGACTCGACGTCCATCGGGGAGAGCTTCCAGCGCTTCATCGGGTCCTCCAGCCGGTCCCGGAACCGCCGCTCCTGCTCGGTGTCGCTCACCGAGAACCAGTACTTGCGCAGCAGGATGCCCGCCTCGATCAGCATCCGCTCGAAGGTCGGGCACTGGTGCAGGAACTGCCAGTACTCCTCGTCCGTGCAGAAGCCCATGACCCGCTCGACGCCGGCCCGGTTGTACCAGCTGCGGTCGAAGAGCACGATCTCCCCGGCGGCGGGCAGCTGCTCGACGTACCGCTGGAAGTACCACTGGGTCTTCTGCCGCTCGGTCGGGGTCGGCAGCGCCGCGACCCGGGCGATGCGCGGATTCAGGTACTCCGTCACCCGCTTGATCGCGCCGCCCTTGCCCGCCGCGTCGCGCCCCTCGAAGACCACCACCAGCCGGGCGCCCTCGACCCGCACCCACTCCTGGAGCTTCACCAGTTCCTCCTGGAGCCGCAGCAGTTCCCGCTCGTACGGCTTCCTCGCCAGTCGCTCCGGCTCCGCGGTCCGCTGCTCCTTGGCCACCTGGGGTCCTCCGTCCGGCTGATGCTGATGAGCACTCACCGTAGGCGCTGGGCGCCGGTCGCGCAGGTCGGAGCGGGGACGGGGGTGGCCGGCCGGCCCGGCGCGGCAGCGGCGGCCCCCTGAACCGCCGCTGCCACGCTCCCCCGTCGGCTCGGCGCTGACGCCGAACGATCAACCTTGGCCCACACCTGCCAACCGGGTCCAATATCCCGTTCCATAACCTTGGGGCATGGATGTCGACACCCGCCTGCTGCGCAGCTTCGCCGCGGTCTGCGACGAGGGACAGCTGACCGCCGCGGCGGCCCGGCTGTTCGTCTCCCAGCCGACGCTCACCAAGCAGATCCGCCAGCTGGAGGCGCTGCTCGGGGTGGAGCTGTTCGAGCGCTCGCGGCGCGGCATGGCGCCCACCCCGGCCGGGCGGGCGCTGGCGGAGTACGCCGGGCCGATGCTGGCCGGCTGGGAGGACGCGCTGCGCGCCACCCGGGCGGCGGCCGCCGCGCAGGGCTCGGTGCTGCGGGTGGGATTCGAGGGCGGGATCATCAATCTGATGACCCGGAGCACCGTCTCCGACTTCGCCCGGCGGATGCCCGGCTGGCAGGTGGAGCTGCGGCAGAACAACTGGTTCGATCCGACCTCGGGCCTGGCCACCGGCGAGATCGACCTGACGCTCTGGCACGGCCCGCCGTGGCTGTCCGAGCACTACAACGTCGCTGTGCTCGGCCAGGAGGCGCGGGTCGCGGCGCTGCCGGCCGGGCACCGGCTGGCGGCCCGGGCCGAGCTGTGCGTCGAGGACCTGGTGGACGAACCGTTCGTGGCCATACCGCACGAGGCCGGGCACTGGCGCGAGTACTGGCTGGCGGCCCGGGAGCGGGGCGGGCGTCCGGTGCGGATCGGCGCGGTGGCGCACAACACCGACGAGTGGCTGGCCGCGGTGGTGTGCGGTCAGGGCGTCGGCTTCGCACCGGAGGCGATGAGCCGGCTGGCCGTACGGGATGACGTCGCGTACCGGCCGGTGCGGGGGCTCAGCCCGAGCCAGGTCGGGCTGTACTGGCCGAAGGACCGTGAACTCACGCCGGCGATGGCCGCGTTCGTGCGCAGCTGCCGGAGCACGGTGCCGTTCGGTCGGGTCGGCGCGGAGTCGGTGTAGACCGGGCGGCCTGGACCGGGGGAACCAGGCCGGGAGAACCGAACCGGGGGAACTAGACCGCCACGAAGGGCTCGGGATAGCGGCAGAGCCCGCGTGGAGCGCCGTCGTACGCGGGCAGCGGCAGCGCCTGGAAGTAGGCGTCCGGCACCTCGAACGGGCCGCTGACCTCGTGCCGCCCGGCCGCGCTGAAGCCGAACCGTCCGTAGTAGTCCGGGTCACCGAGGACGACCACGAGCCGCTCGCCCGCTTCCTCGGCCGCCGACAGCGCGGCCCGGACGACGAGTTCGCCGACGCCCTTGCGCTGCCACTCGGGCGCGACGGCGACCGGCGCGAGCGCGAGGCCCTCGCCGTCCTCGCCGACCCGCAGCCGGGTCAGCAGCGCGTGCCCGATCACCAGCCCGGCCTCGTCGACCGCGACCAGCGACAGCGCGGGCAGCCAGGCCGGATCGCGGCGCAGCGCGTCCACCAGGTCCGCCTCGTCCGGGCCGGGGAACGCGGCCATGTGAACGCGTCTGGTCGCCGGGGCGTCGTCCGGACATTCGACCCTTGTCGTCACCTGCATGAGTCAACCCTCCCTGTGTCACACGTCGTCGTGGACCGGCCCCGGACGGTGGGTGGACCGTCCGGGGCCGTTGAAGGTTAGCGGATCCGGTGTCAGGACTCGGACTTGGCGGCGTCCTCGCGCACCTTGGGCTTGGCGTCCACGCCGGCCTCCCGGCGCTGCGCCGGGGTGATCGGGGTCGGGGCGCCGGTCAGCGGGTCACCGCCGGTGGACGTCTTCGGGAAGGCGATGACGTCGCGGATGGTGTCGTACCCGCCGAGCAGCGTGACGATCCGGTCGAGGCCGAAGGCGACGCCACCGTGCGGCGGCGGGCCGTAGTTGAAGGCGTCCAGCAGGAAGCCGAACTGCGAGGCCGCCTCCTCCTCGGAGAGGCCGATCGCGTCGAACGCCCGCTTCTGCACCTCGCGCTGGTGGATACGGATCGAACCGCCGCCCAGCTCCGAGCCGTTGAGGACCAGGTCGTAGGCGTTGGACAGGGCCGAGCCCGGGTCGGTGTCGAAGGTGGCCAGCGACTCGGCGGTCGGGGCGGTGAACGGGTGGTGCACCGCGTGCCAGCCCTGGAACTCGCCCTTGTCGTCCTCGATCGGCTCGAACATCGGGAAGTCGACGACCCAGAGGAAGGCCCACTGCGACTCGTCGATCAGCTCGCAGCGGCGGCCGATCTCCAGGCGGGCGGCGCCCAGCAGCTCCTGCGAGGGGCGCTGCTTGCCGGCCGCGAAGAAGATCGCGTCGCCGTTCTTGGCACCCGCGGCGGCGGCCAGGCCGGCCAGGTGCTCCGCGGAGAGGTTCTTGGCGACCGGGCCGCGCAGCTCGCCGGTCTCGGCGTCGATGACGACGTAGGCCAGGCCGCGGGCGCCGCGCGCCTTGGCCCAGTCCTGCCAGGCGTCGAGCGCCTTGCGGGGCTGCGAGGCGCCGCCGGGCATCACCACGGCGCCGACGTACGGGGCCTGGAAGACGCGGAACTCGGTGCCCGTGAAGTACTCGGTGAGGTCGGTGAGTTCCTGGCCGAAGCGGACGTCCGGCTTGTCGGAGCCGTAGCGGGCCATGGCGTCCGCGTAGGTCATCCGGGGCAGCGGGTTGGGGAGCTCGTAGCCGTGCACCTCGCGCCAGATCGAGCCGACGATCTTCTCGCCGAGGGCCAGGATGTCCTCCTGGTCGACGAACGAGGCCTCGATGTCGAGCTGGGTGAACTCCGGCTGCCGGTCGGCACGGAAGTCCTCGTCGCGGAAGCAGCGGGCGATCTGGTAGTAGCGCTCCATGCCGGCCACCATCAGCAGCTGCTTGAACAGCTGGGGCGACTGCGGCAGCGCGTACCAGTGACCGGGCTGCAGGCGGACCGGGACGAGGAAGTCGCGGGCGCCCTCGGGGGTGGAGCGGGTGAGGTACGGCGTCTCGATGTCGAGGTAGTCGTTCTCCTCCATCACCCGGCGGATGATGTTGTTGACCTTGGAGCGCAGCCGCAGGCCCTTGGCCGGGCCCTCGCGGCGCAGGTCCAGGTAGCGGTAGCGCAGCCGGACCTCCTCGTTGACCGTGCCGGGCTCGTACTCGGCGACCGGGAACGGCAGCGGGGCGGCCTCGGAGAGGACCTCGATCTCGCTGACGACGACCTCGACCGCACCGGTCGGGATGTCGGGGTTCTCGTTGCCCTCGGGGCGCACCCGGACGTCGCCGACGACCTTGACGCAGTACTCGGCGCGCAGGCCGTGCACCGAGTCCAGGTCGCGGACCACGATCTGCACGGTGCCGGAGGCGTCGCGCAGGTCGATGAAGGCGACACCGCCGTGGTCGCGGCGGCGGGCGACCCAGCCGGCCAGGGTGACGGTGGTGTCTGCGTGCTCCGGGCGGAGCGTGCCCGCGTCGTGCGTGCGGATCACAGCTGCTTCTCCTTCAGGGTGGTGACGAGCGCGTCGAGGGCGACGGGGTTCTGCTCGCCGGTGGTCAGGTCCTTGAGCTGGACGACGCCGTCGGCGAGGTCCCGCTCCCCGGCGACGAGGGCGAAGCGGGCGCCGGATCGGTCGGCGGACTTCATGGCGTTCTTGATGCTCTTGACGCCGAAGGCCAGGTCGGTGGCGACGCCGGCCCGGCGCAGCTCGACGACCTTGGCGAACAGGACGTTCTTGGCCTCCTCGCCGAGCGCGACGGCGTACACGGAGGTGGCGGCGGGCAGGTCGAGGGCGGCGTCCTCGGCCTCCATCGCCAGGAAGGTGCGGTCCACGCCGAGGGCCCAGCCGACGGACGGCAGCGCCGGGCCGCCGATCATCTCGGACAGGCCGTCGTAGCGGCCGCCGCCGCCGATCGCGGACTGGGCGCCGAGGCCGTTGTGCACGAACTCGAAGGTGGTGCGGGTGTAGTAGTCCAGGCCGCGGACCAGCTTCGGGTCGTCGACGAAGGCGACGCCGTTCGCGGTGAGCAGCTCGCGCACCTTCTCGTCGTACGCCTTGCACTCCTCGCACAGGTAGTCGCGCAGCCTGGGCGCCTCGACGAGCTGGGCCTGCACCGACTCGCGCTTGTCGTCCAGGACGCGCAGCGGGTTGATCTCGGCGCGGCGGCGGGTGTCCTCGTCCAGGTCCAGTCCGGCCAGGAACTCGACCAGGGCGGCGCGGTAGACCGGACGGCACTGCTTGTCGCCGAGGCTGTTGAGCAGCAGCGAGTAGTCGCTCAGGCCGAGCGAGCGGAAGGCGTCGTCGGCGAGGATGATCAGCTCGGCGTCCAGCGCCGGGTCCTCGGCCCCGATCGCCTCGGCGCCGACCTGGGAGAACTGGCGGTAGCGGCCCTTCTGGGCCCGCTCGTAGCGGTAGTACGAGCCGGAGTACCAGAGCTTCACCGGCAGGTTGCCCTGCTTGTGCAGGTTGGCCTGGAGGGCGGCGCGCAGCACCGAGGCGGTGCCCTCCGGACGCAGCGCGAGCTCGTCGCCGCCGCGGGTGGTGAGGTTGTACATCTCCTTGCTGACGATGTCGGTGGACTCGCCGACGCCGCGGGAGAAGAGCTTCACGTCCTCGAAGACCGGGGTCTCGATGTAGCCGTACCCGGCCCGGCGGGCGGGCGCGGCGATGCGCTCGCGGATCGCCAGGAAGGTCGCGGAGCTGGGGGGCAGCAGATCGTAGGTGCCCTTGGGGGCGGTGAAGGTGCTCAACTTCTCTTCCGTCACATTCCTCGTCGCGGGAAAGCCGGGGCGCCGGCCGCCCCCGCTGCCTGTCGGAGGTAGGGGTTGGTGGCGCGCTCGCGGCCGATGGTGGTCTGTCCGCCGTGGCCGGAGAGGACCACGGTGGTGTCGTCGAGGGGCAGGCACACCCGGGCCAGCGACCGCATGATCGCCTCGCTGTCCCCGCCCGGGAGGTCGGTACGCCCGATGGAGCCGGCGAACAGCAGGTCGCCCGAGAACAGCACCGGGGGGAGGTCCTCGGCACCGGGCGTCCGGAAGGTCACCGACCCCCCGGTATGGCCCGGGGCGTGGTCCACGGTGAGCTGCAGGCCGGCGAGCTCCAGCACGCCGCCGTCGGTGAGCTCGCGCACGTCGTCGGGCTCGCCGACGGTGAGTTCGCCCATCAGCTGGGTGCCCAGCGAGCGGCCGAGGGCCTTCTCCGGGTCGGACATCATGTACCGGTCCTCGGGGTGGATCCAGGCCGGGACACCGCGGGCGCCGCAGACCGGGACCACCGAGGCCACGTGGTCGATGTGGCCGTGCGTGAGCAGCACGGCGACCGGCTTGAGCCGGTGCTCGCGGACCATCTCCTCGACGCCGCGCGCCGCCTGGTGGCCGGGGTCGACGATGACGCACTCCTCGCCCGCCGCCGGAGCGACCAGGTAGCAGTTGGTACCCCAGGCTCCAGCGGGGAATCCGGCGATGAACACGCGCGTCCTTCGTGATGCGGTCGGCAGTGGCGGCTACGGGGTGTGACTGCCGGCGATGCGGCCGGCCGGTGGTGCGGCTACCAGTGATGTAGGGGCAGCCTACCGGCGGTGCGGGTCCGGTTGCGAACCAGATGCCGGTGGCGGGCGCGGTTCGCACCGGCAGGTTCACCGCGTTCTTACAGGCCCGGTCCCTACACTTGGCCGCCGATGGATGCGATGATCCGCTTCGGTATCCATCCACTTTTCCAGCACATCCGTAGGAGACACGGCCGGTGGTCAGCAGCGAACAGCGGCGGCGGCAGCTCGCCCGCGAGAAGTACGAGCGCCAGATGGAGCGCCGGAACGCGGCGCGGACCGCGCGCAGGCGCCGCAACACGATCCTGGGCGCCTCGCTCGCCGTCGTGGTGCTGGCCGGCGGCGGCGCGCTGGTCGGCACCGGTGCGTTCAGCTCGGACGGCAAGGACAAGTCCGCCCAGGCCGCGTCCCAGAGCACCGAGCCGACCACCCCGACCCGCAAGCCGGTGGCGGGCTGCGCCGACCCGGCGCCGGGCGCGCCGAACGGCAAGCAGTGGCAGGCCGAGCCGGCGATGTCGGTCGACCCGGGCGCCTCGTACACCGCGACGCTGGAGACCAACTGCGGCAAGGTGACGATCGCGCTCGACGCGGCCAAGGCCCCGCACACGGTGAACTCCTTCGCCTTCCTGTCCGGCGAGAAGTACTTCGATCACACCAAGTGCCACCGTCTCACCACCGACGGCATCTTCGTGCTGCAGTGCGGCGACCCGACCGCCAGCGCGACCGTCCCGGGCGGCACCGGTGGCCCCGGCTACAAGTTCGCGGACGAGAACCTGACCGGCGCGACCTACCCGGCGGGCACCGTGGCGATGGCCAACTCCGGTCCGGGGACCAACGGAAGCCAGTTCTTCCTGGTCTACAAGGACACCGGTCTGCCCCCGAGCTACACCCCCTTCGGCAAGATCACCGGCGGCCTGGACGTGGTCCAGAAGATCGCCGCCGCGGGCACCCTGGAGGGCGCCCCGGACGGCCACCCGATGGCCGACGTCACCTTCAACTCGGTGACCACCACGAAGGGTTGACCGATCCCGGGGCCGCCCGCGAAGGCGCCCGCGGCGCCTTCGCGCGGCCCCGGCCCGAAATCGCCCGGCCCGGATGCGGACAGCACCGGGGCTGGTCGCCTATGTTGGCGTTGTATAGGGTGCCCGGACCCGCCTAGCCGTCACCCTCGGCAGCAAGACACGGCGGACGGGGACGGCGGACTCATCGGTCCGCCGCACATCAACTGTGGACGACGGACGCGCGCCGCCCCGGCGCGGGCGCGACGTCATGTGGAGGACGCGCTATGAGCAGCGACCCGTGGGGCCGTGTCGACGAGCAGGGCACGGTCTACGTCAGGACGGCCGACGGCGAACGCGTCGTGGGTTCCTGGCAGGCCGGCTCGCCCGAGGAGGCCCTCGCCTACTTCGAGCGCAAGTACCAGGGCATCGAGGTGGAGATCGGCCTGCTGGAGAAGCGGGTGCGCACCACCGACCTGGCCGCGAAGGACGCCCAGGCCGCGCTGGACCACCTGCGCGCGCAGGTGACCGAGGGGCACGCGGTCGGCGACCTGGACGCCCTGGCCAAGCGGCTGGACACGCTCGCCGGCGAGATCGAGAGCCGGCGCGAGGAGCGCAAGGCCGCCCGCGCCAAGGCCCAGGACGAGACCCGCACCGCCAAGGAGGCCCTGGTCTCCGAGGCCGAGCAGCTCGCCGAGTCCACCCAGTGGCGGGAGGCCGGCGACCGGCTGCGCGCCCTGGTGGAGACCTGGAAGGGCCTGCCCCGGCTGGACCGCAAGAGCGACGACGAGCTGTGGCACCGCTTCTCGCACGCCCGCTCGGTCTTCTCCAAGCACCGCAAGGCGCACTTCGCGACCCTGGACGCCGAGCGCGAGCAGGCCCGGCAGACCAAGGAGGCGCTGGTCGCCGAGGCCGAGGCGCTGTCCTCGTCCACCGAGTGGGGCGACACCGCGGCCGGCTACCGCGACCTGATGGCGCGCTGGAAGGCCGCCGGCCGGGCCCAGCGGGACGTCGAGGACGAGCTGTGGGCGCGGTTCCGCGGCGCGCAGGACGTCTTCTTCCAGGCCCGTTCCGCCGTGTTCAGCGAGCGGGACGCCGAGCAGGTGGCCAACCAGAAGCTCAAGGAGGCGCTGGCCGTCGAGGCCGAGGCGATCCTGCCGATCACCGACCTGAAGGCCGCCAAGGCCGCGCTGCGCGAGGTCAACGAGCGCTGGGAGGCGATCGGGCACGTGCCGCGCGACGCCCGTCCGAAGCTGGACGGCCGGCTGAACACGGTCGAGCGGGCCATCCGCGAGGCCGAGGACGCCGAGTGGAAGCGCTCCAACCCGGAGGCCAAGGCCCGTGCCGCCGGCATGGTCGGCCTGTTCCAGGCGAAGGCCGACAAGATCCAGGCCGACCTGGCCAAGGCCCGCGCCGCCGGGAACGCCGGCCGGATCGCCAAGCTGGAGAACGAGCTGGCCGGCGTGCAGACCCTGCTGGAGCAGGCGCACAAGAGCCAGGAGGAGTTCAGCGGCTGACCGTCCGGGCCCGTTGAACGCGAAAGGCCCCCGGGGCTCCCCGGGGGCCTTTCGCGTGCGGTGCTACTTGCGGGCCGAGGTCACGCGGTAGACGTCGTACACGCCCTCGACGCCGCGCACGGCCTTGAGCACGTGGCCGAGGTGCTTCGGGTCGCCCATCTCGAAGGTGAAGCGGCTCATCGCGACCCGGTCGCGGGAGGTCTGCACCGCCGCCGACAGGATGTTGACGTGCTGGTCCGAGAGCACCCGGGTGACGTCCGAGAGCAGCCGGGAGCGGTCCAGCGCCTCGACCTGGATGGCCACCAGGAAGACCGAGGACTGGGTGGCCGCCCACTCGACGTCGATCATCCGCTCCGGCTGCTGGCTCAGCGACTCGACGTTGACGCAGTCGGCGCGGTGCACCGAGACGCCGTTGCCGCGGGTCACGAAGCCGACGATCGGGTCGCCCGGCACCGGGGTGCAGCAGCGGGACAGCTTGACCCAGACGTCCTCGACGCCCTTGACGATCACGCCCGGATCGCCCTTGGCCCGGCGGCGCACCGCCCGGCGGTTGTCGTGCGTCGGGGTCGCGGTCTCGGCGAGGTCCTCGGTGGCGCCCTCCTCGCCGCCGAGTGCCTGGACCAGCTTCTGGACGATGTTCTGCGCGGCGACGTGGCCCTCGCCGATCGCGGCGTAGAGCGAGGAGATGTCGGGGTAGCGCATCTCGTGGGCCAGGGTGACCAGCGAGTCGCCGGTCAGGATCCGCTGGATCGGCAGGCCCTGCTTGCGCATCGCCCGGACGATCGCCTCCTTGCCGTGCTCGATCGCCTCCTCGCGGCGCTCCTTGGAGAACCAGGCGCGGATCTTGTTGCGGGCGCGCGGCGACTTGACGAAGCCCAGCCAGTCCCGGGACGGGCCGGCATTCTCCGCCTTGGAGGTGAACACCTCGACGGTGTCGCCGTTCTCCAGCGTCGACTCCAGCGGCACCAGCCGCCCGTTGACCCGGGCCCCTATCGTCCGGTAGCCGACCTCGGTGTGCACCGCGAAGGCGAAGTCGACCGGGGTCGCACCGGCCGGCAGGGCTATCACGTCGCCCTTGGGCGTGAAGACGAAGACCTCGTTGCTGGCCAGGTCGAAGCGGAGCGACTCCAGGAACTCGCCCGGGTCGGCGGTCTCCTTCTGCCAGTCCAGCAGCTGCCGCAGCCAGGCCATCTCGTTGACGGCGCCGGCCTTGTCGTCCTTGCGGACCTGGGTCGGGGTGTCGGTGCGGACCTTGGACGCGCCGGCCACCGCGCGCTGCTTGTACTTCCAGTGCGCGGCGATGCCGTACTCGGCCCGGCGGTGCATGTCGAAGGTGCGGATCTGGAGCTCGACGGGCTTGCCGCCGGGGCCGATCACCGTCGTGTGCAGCGACTGGTACATGTTGAACTTGGGCATCGCGATGTAGTCCTTGAACCGCCCCGGCACCGGGTTCCACCGCGCGTGGATGGTGCCCAGCGCCGCGTAGCAGTCGCGGACGGTGTCGACCAGGACCCGGATGCCCACCAGGTCGTAGATCTCGGCGAAGTCCCGGCCCCGGACGATCATCTTCTGGTAGACCGAGTAGTAGTGCTTCGGCCGCCCGGTGACGGAGGCGGTGATCCGGGCGCCGCGCAGGTCGCCCTGGACCTGGTCGATGACGGTCGCCAGGTACTCGTCCCGCTTGGGGGCGCGCTCGGCGACCAGCCGGACGATCTCGTCGTACATCTTGGGGTAGAGGATCGCGAAGGCGAGGTCCTCCAGCTCCCACTTGATGGTGTTCATGCCCAGCCGGTGCGCCAGCGGGGCGTAGATCTCCAGCGTCTCGCGGGCCTTCTTCTCCTGCTTCTCCCGCTTGAGGTAGCGCATCGTGCGCATGTTGTGCAGGCGGTCGGCCAGCTTGATCACCAGGACCCGCGGGTCCTTGGCCATCGCGACGACCATCTTGCGGACGGTCTCGGCCTGCGCGGCCTCGCCGAACTTGACCCGGTCGAGCTTGGTGACGCCGTCCACCAGCAGGGCCACCGAGTCGCCGAAGTCCTTGCGCAGGGTCTCCAGGCCGTAGTCGGTGTCCTCGACGGTGTCGTGCAGCAGCCCGGCCATCAGGGTCGGGGCGTCCATGCCCAGCTCGGCCAGGATGGTGGCCACCGCCAGCGGGTGGGTGATGTACGGGTCGCCGCTCTTGCGCTTCTGCCCACGGTGCCACTTCTCGGCGACGGCGTAGGCCCGCTCGATGTCCCGCAGCAGCGCCGGGTCGGCCTTCGGGTCGTTCGCCCGGATCGACCGGAACAGCGGTTCCAGGACGGGGTTGAGCACGCTGGTGCGCTGACCGCCGAGGCGGGCCAGGCGGGCGCGCATGCCGCCCGAGGAGGAGCCGCGGCCGGTGGGGCCGATCGGTCGCGAGGAGGTCGGCGCCGGGCGTGCCGGGGTGGCCCCCGAGGGCGTGGGACGGTCGTCGGGGGCGGCCGCTTCGGCCGTGGGCACAACCTCGTCGGGCAAGGACTCTCCTCGGGGCACCGGGGCCGACCCCTGCCGCGGCCCGTACGGTGCGACGCAACCGGGAGGGGATGAATCTTCATGGTACCGAGCCGGGCGCCCCGGTGTTCATCCGCCCGGCCCGGAAACGGAAGGGCGGTGGTCGGATGATCCGACCACCGCCCTGCGCTCAGGTCCCTCAGACCGTGACCAGCGTCTCCAGCGGGGCGCCGTTCAGGTGCCCGGCCAGCCGCTCCCGGCCGTCCAGGAAGCCCAGCTCCATCAGCACCACGACGCCCACCAGCTCGGCGCCGGCCTCCTTCACCAGGTCCAGCGAGGCGCCTATGGTGCCACCGGTGGCCAGCACGTCGTCCACCACCAGCACCCGCTCACCGGGGGCGAAGGCGTCGCACTGCACCTCCAGCGTCGCCGAGCCGTACTCCAGCTCGTACGAGCGCCGGAACACCTCGCCGGGGAGCTTGCCCTGCTTGCGGATCGGCACGAAGCCGAGTCCGGCCGCGAAGGCCGCCGGAGCCGCCAGCACGAAGCCGCGCGCCTCCAGGCCCACCACCTTGGTCGCCCCGAGCGTCTGCGCCCGGTCCGCCAGTGCCCTGGTGAGGGCACTGAAGGCGTCGGCGTCGGCGAGCAGCGGCGCGATGTCCTTGAACAGCACACCCGGCTTCGGGTAGTCCGGGACGTCCCGGATCCTGCTGTTCAGCAGGTCGGCCAGGGTGGTGTCGGCGGTGGTCACGGCTTGTCCTTACGGTCGGGTCGGTTCAGCGCTTGGTGGACGGACGGCCCTTGGCACGCGTGGTGCCGGCCGCCCGGCCGCGCTGACCGACCATACCCGCAGGCAGATCCTCGTCCGCGATCTCCTCGCCCTCCGGCGCCGCGTCCCCCGCGGCCTTGGCGGCGGCCGCGGCCCGGTGCTGCAGGACCCGCTTGCGCAGCGCCTTCATCTCCGGCTGCTCCTCCTTGAGCTGCGCCAGCAGCGGGGTGGCGACGCAGATCGAGGAGTAGGCACCGGCCGCGAGGCCGATGAACAGCGCGAGCGAGATGTCGTTCAGCGTGCCGGCGCCCAGGATGCCGCCACCGATGAACAGCAGCGCGGCGACCGGGAGCAGGGCGACCACGGTGGTGTTGAGCGAACGCACCAGGGTCTGGTTGAGGCCCGCGTTGGCCGCCTCGCTGTACGTGAGCCGGTTCTGCTTGGTGAGCCCCTTGGTGTTCTCCTTCACGGTGTCGAAGACGACGACCGTGTCGTAGAGCGAGTACCCGAGGATGGTCAGGAAGCCGATCACCGTACCGGGGGTGACCTCGAAGCCCACCAGGGCGTACACGCCGATGGTGATCAGGAGGTCGTGGATGAGCGCGACCAGGGCGGCCACCGCCATCCGCCACTCGAAGGCGATCGCCAGGTAGATCGTCACCAGGACCATGAAGACGATCAGGCCGGTGAGCGCCTTCTGGGAGATCTGCTTGCCCCAGCTGGGGCCGATCACCTGGGCCTCGACGGTGTCCAGCGGCACCGCGAGCTTCTCGGAGAGCTGGGCGCGGATCTCGTCCGAGCTCTTCTGCTCCTCGACGCTGACCTGGATGCGGATCTTGCCGTTGTCGGTCGACTGCACCAGCGGGTGCGAGGAGACGACGTTGTCCGCCGTCTCCTGCGCCTGCGAGACGGTCAGCCCGGGCTTGCTCACGGTGTAGACCGAGCCGCCCTTGAACTCGATGCCCAGGTGCAGGCCCATGGCCAGACCGATCGCCGCGATCAGCACGATCACGCCGGAGATGGAGTACCAGACCTTGCGGCGGCCGACGAAGTCGAAGCTGACCTCGCCCTGGTAGAGCCGGTGACCCAGATTGGAGAAGCGTGACACGGTGTCAGGCCTCCTTCACGGCGGCAGAGGAGGGGCTACGGCGACGGCTGCTGCGCAGCGGCGGGCGGGCGCCCAGCCGCTTCGGGTCCAGGCCCGACCACGGGTGGCCGTCGGAGAAGAACTTGCGCCGGGCCAGCAGCGTGATCATCGGCTTGGTGAAGAGGAAGATCACCACGACGTCGAGCAAGGTGGTCAGACCGAGGGTGAACGCGAAGCCCTGGACCTTGCCGACCGAGACCACGTAGAGCACGGCGGCACAGAGGAAGGACACGAAGTCCGAGACCAGGATGGTGCGCCGGGCGCGCGGCCAGGCCCGCTGGACCGCCGGGCGCAGCGGGGCGCCCTCGCGGACCTCGTCGCGGATGCGCTCGAAGTAGACGATGAAGGAGTCGGCGGTGATACCGATCGCGACGATCGCGCCGCAGACCGCCGGCAGGTTCAGCGCGAAGCCGATCCCGGCGCCGAGCAGGCTCATGACCGAGTAGGTCAGGGCCGCCGAGACGAGCAGACCGGCGATCGAGACCAGGCCGAGGCCGCGGTAGTAGACCAGCGAGTAGAGGACCACCAGCAGCATGCCGATCGCGCCGGCGATCAGGCCGGCCTCCAGCTGGTCGCTGCCGAGCGCCGGGGAGACGGTGGTGATGTCGCCCTTGGCGAACTCCAGCGGCAGGGCGCCGTAGCCCAGCACGTTGGACAGGTCCTGCGCCTCGGTCTGGGTGAAGCGGCCGGTGATCACGGCGCTGCCGCCGGGGATCGCGTTCTTGACCTCCGGGTGCGAGACGACCTGGTTGTCCAGCACGATCGCGAACTGGTTGTTCGGCGGCGCCTGGGTGGCCAGCTGGCCGGTGACCTTGGTGAAGGCGTCGGTGCCGGTGCCGTTGAACTGCAGCTGGACCTGCCAGCCGGCACCCGTCTGGGTGTCCAGGCTGGGCTGGGCCTTGGAGACGTCCGAGCCCTTCACGGCGACGGGGCCGAGGGCCAGCTTCTCGTAGTAGCCGTTCTCCGGCTTCTGGGAGCAGGCGAGGACGGCCTTGTCCTCGGCGCCGGTCTGGGCGGCGCGGACCTCGGGCTTGGTGCAGTCCAGGGCGGCGAAGGCCGCGGACAGCTCCGGCGGCACGGTGCCCTGGGTCATCGCGGCGCTGACGTCGGCGGCGCTGGGCGGCGTGGCGGCGGCCGACGGCGTGCCGGTGGCGGCGGCGCTCGGGGCGGTGCTCGCGCCCGTGGCGGCGGCGCTCGGGCTGCTGCCCTCGGCGGCCAGCGCCTCACCGGCCGCGCGGCCCTGCTTGGTGGCGCTCGGCGTACCGGCGGCGGCGCTCGCGCCGGCCGAGGGCGAGGCGGTGGCGCCCGCGGACGGGGTCGCACCCGGGGTGCCGGTGGCACCGGTCGAGGGGGAGGCGGTGGGCGCGGGCGGCGTGAAGCCGCTGGGCGCCACCGCGAGGACCGGGCGGAAGAACAGCTTGGCGGTGGTACCCACCTGGTCCGCCGCGTTCTGCCGGTCGCCGCCCTTGGGGATGTTCACGATGATCGTGTTGTCACCCTGGGTCTGGACCTCCGCCTCGGAGACACCCATGCCGTTGACGCGACGCTCGATGATCCCGGTGGCGATGTCCATGCTGGACTTGTTGATCGCCTTGGGGTCGGTCGACTTCGCGGTCAGCGTGATGCTGGTGCCGCCGGCGAGGTCGATCCCGAGCCGGGGCTTGGTGTGGCCCGTCCCGAACATGAGGGCGACCAGTCCGACGGTGACGACCAGGATGAGGGCCAGCGCCCGCCCTGGGTAGCCGTCGCGCGGGCGCGACTTGGGTGTTGCCACCTTGCTCGTTTCTCCCTGTCCATGCCACCTCCCCGACCGGACCCCCGTCCGGCTTGTGGCGGGACGGGGGCATGGCGGTTCTGCGGCCCTGAGGTCCTGTGGGCTCGCGGCACTGCGCCGCGCGGCCGGGCTGCTGCCCGACCGTACTACTTGCTCGCGGGAGCCCCGCCCTCGACATCGCCCTTCTCGGCAACGTCCTTGGTGAGCGTCAGCGGCTTGTCCTCGACCGGCTCGGCGTCCTCGGCCTCCGGCTCGGGCAGCTCGTCATCGGCGGGGCGACCGTTGATGATCGCGTCGTACTCCTGGGGGTCCAGGACGGCCGCGATCGCGCTCTTGGTGAAGTGGGTGACCACGCCGGGCGCGATCTCCAGCTCGATGGTCTCCTCGTTGACCGCCTTCACCTGGGCATACAGGCCGCCGATGGTGCGCACCCCCGCCCCTGGCTCCAGCGCCGTCTGCATCTGCTGCATCTGCTGCTGGCGCTTCTTCTGCGACCGGAACATGAGCACGATCGCGATGATCGGGAGGAGAAGGATGATGAAGTTCACTGCAGCCAGGGTCCTTTACGGGCCGCCGACCGGCGGCCTGTGTGGTAATGGTCGGCCCGTCAGGTGAGCGGGGCGGTCCGGCGGAGTCTAGGCGACCCCGAACTGATCGGACAACGCCAAGCATCGCATCCTGCCGCCGAAAGTGGCGACCCTCCGCCTGCACGGATTCCCCGGACTTCTCCCCCGGCTCGCGCGCGGACCGCTCACCGGCGCGGGGTGTCGGCGCCCGGCGGGAACCGGTGGACGCCGATCACCCGTTCAGCCCTCGTCGGCCGGGAAAAGCTCGGACTGGGCCGGCACGGCGCCCCGGGTGGTCTGGACCGGAGGCGTCAGCCCGAGGTGCTGCCAGGCGGCCGCGGTGGCGATCCGCCCACGCGGGGTCCGGGCGAGCAGGCCCTCCCGGACCAGGAAGGGCTCGGCGACCTCCTCGACCGTCTCGGACTCCTCCCCCACCGCGACCGCGAGTGTCGACAAACCGACCGGACCGCCGCCGAACAGCCGCAGCAGGGCGTCCAGCACCGCGCGGTCCAGCCGGTCCAGACCGCGGGCGTCCACCTCGTAGACGTCCAGCGCCCGGGCGGCGATCTCGGCGGTGACCAGGCCGTCGTGCCGCACCTGCGCGAAGTCGCGGACCCGGCGCAGCAGCCGGTTGGCAATGCGCGGGGTCCCCCGCGAGCGGCCGGCGATCTCGGCGGCGCCGACCGGGTCTATCTCCACGTCCAGCAGCGCGGCCGAGCGGCGCACCACGCGTTCGAGCTCGACCGGGGCGTAGAACTCCATGTGCCCAGTGAAGCCGAAGCGGTCGCGCAGCGGGGGCGGCAGGAGGCCGGCCCGGGTGGTGGCGCCGACCAGGGTGAAGGGCGGCAGCTCCAGCGGGATGGCGGTGGCGCCCGGGCCCTTGCCGACGATCACGTCGACCCGGAAGTCCTCCATCGCCATGTAGAGCATCTCCTCGGCCGGCCGGGACATCCGGTGGATCTCGTCGAGGAAGAGCACCTCACCCTCGGTGAGCGAGGAGAGGATCGCCGCGAGGTCCCCCGCGTGCTGGATGGCCGGGCCGGAGGTGATCCGGATCGGGGCGCCCAGCTCGGCGGCGATGATCATGGAGAGGGTGGTCTTGCCGAGCCCGGGCGGCCCGCTGAGCAGCACGTGGTCGGGCGCGCTGCCGCGCTTGCGGGCCGCCTGGAGCACCAGGGACAGCTGCTCGCGCACCCGCTCCTGCCCGATGAACTCGTCCAGCTGCTTGGGGCGCAGCGCCGCCTCGACCGCCTGGTCCTCACCGTCGGCGGCGGCCGTCACCAGCCGGTCGACCGGGTCTGCGTCGTACGGACTCATGCGCCCTCCTCGCTTCGCTCGGCAGGGGCATTCGCCCACGCGCACCTCTCGATCGTGAGCTCGCTCCGCTCGCTCATCCGCCCTCCTCGCTTCGCTCGCTCACGTGCTGCAGGCTCCAATGTCGACAAGAGGACAGATCGTCAGATGGCTTTGGCGGGCTTCAGCGGGACCGGTTGAGGCCGCGCAGGGCGAGCCGGAGCAGCGCGCCGACGTCCGGCGTCTGCTGGGATTCCGCCTCGGGTGTGACGGCCACGACCGCCTCGTCCGCCTCGCGCGGAGCGTAGCCGAGACCGGTCAGCGCCGAGTGCAACTGCTCGCTCCAGGGGGCGGGGCCGGCCGCGATCGGCTTCTGCGCCGGCACCGCGCCGTGCGGGGCGCCGAGCTTGTCCTTGTACTCCAGCAGCAGTTTGGCCGCCTTCGCCTTCCCGATGCCGGGGACGGCCACCAGCGCCTTCTCGTCGCCGCCGGCCACCGCGGCCCGAAGCGCGTCGGGGCTGTGCACACCGAGGATCGCCTGCGCCAGCTTCGGGCCGACGCCCGGAGCGGCCTGCAGGATCTCGAAGACGGCGCGCTCGTCGTCGTCCGCGAAGCCGAACAGGGTCAGCGAGTCCTCCCGGACCACCAGCGAGGTCGCGAGCCGGGCCGGCTCACCCAGCCGCAGCCCGGCCAGCGTGTTCGGCGTGCACTGCACGGCCATGCCGACCCCGCCGACCTCGACCACGGCGAGCCCGGAGGAGATGGCCGCCACGGGCCCTTGCACGAAGGCGATCACCGGCTGCTTCCTTTCAGGGGGGTGGCGCGGGCCGCCCGTACCGCGGCCTCCAGGCGGTTCGTCGCCCCGCCGCGCCAGATGTGGCAGATGGCCAGCGCCAGCGCGTCGGCGGCGTCGGCCGGCTTGGGCGGGGCGTCCAGCCGCAGCAGGCGCTGCACCATGGCCGTGACCTGTGCCTTGTCGGCCCGGCCGGAGCCGGTGACGGCCGCCTTGACCTCGCTCGGAGTGTGCAGGGTGACCGGGATGCCGCGCCGGGTCGCACAGAGCATCGCGACCGCGCTGGCCTGGGCGGTGCCCATCACCGTCCGGACGTTGTGCTGGGCGAACACCCGCTCGACGGCGACCAGGTCCGGCCGGTGCTCGTCGAGCCAGCCCTCGATGCCCTGCTCCACGAGCAGCAGCCGCGGCCCGATCTCGGCCTCGGCGGGGGTGCGCACCACGCCGACCCCGGCCATCCGCAGCGGCCGGCCCGGCGCACCCTCGACCACGCCGATCCCGCACCTGGTCAGCCCCGGGTCCACGCCCAGTACCCGTACCACAGCCCCGCCTCTCGTCTCCGACCTGCGAAGGCTACCGTCCGGGTCCGACAACCCGACCGACGACACCGGCCCGGCGGTCCTGGGACCACCGGGCCGGACGGTGAGAACGATCACTCACCGACGATCACTCCCGCGCGACCGCGCTACCAGGAGCGGTCAGCGAGGATCACTCGGCGTCGAGCTGCGCACCGACCTCGTCGGAGATGTCGAAGTTGGCGAAGACGTTCTGCACGTCGTCGCTGTCCTCCAGCGCGTCGATCAGCTTGAGGATCTTGCGGGCGCCGTCGACGTCCAGCTCGACCTGCATGCTCGGGAGGAAGTTGGCCTCGGCCGAGTCGTAGTCGACGCCGGAGTCCACCAGCGCGGTGCGCACGGCGACCATCTTGGAGGCCTCGGAGACGATCTCGAACGAGTCGCCGAGGTCGTTGATCTCCTCCGGCTCCTGGTCGAGGACGACCTCGAAGAGCTTGTCCTCGTCCACGCCGTCAGCCTTGGGGACGATCACGACGCCCTTGCGGGTGAACAGGTACGACACCGAACCCGGGTCGGCCATCGAGCCGCCGTTGCGGGTCATCGCGACGCGCACGTCGGAGGCGGCGCGGTTGCGGTTGTCGGTGAGGCACTCGATCAGGACCGCGACGCCGTTCGGGCCGTAGCCCTCGTACATGATGGTCTGGTAGTCGGCGCCGCCGGCCTCCAGGCCGCCACCGCGCTTGACGGCGCGGTTGATGTTGTCGATCGGGACCGAGCTCTTCTTCGCCTTCTGGATGGCGTCGTAGAGGGTCGGGTTGCCGGCCGGGTCGGGACCGCCGGTGCGCGCCGCCACCTCGATGTTCTTGATCATCTTGGCGAAGAGCTTGCCGCGCTTGGCGTCGATCACGGCCTTCTTGTGCTTGGTGGTAGCCCACTTAGAGTGGCCGGACATCGCCAGCTCCTTTACGTCGCCAAAGGGAAATGAAACAGATGAGATCTTACCGGTGTCGTCACCGGTGAGGCGCACACGGTCAACACGGCCTACTTGCCCGCCAGGTGCTCCTCGACCATCGCGACGAAGTAGGCGTGCACGCGGTGGTCGCCGGTGAGCTCCGGGTGGAAGGAGGTGGCCAGCAGGTTGCCCTGGCGCACGGCCACGATCCGGCTCTCCGGACCGTCCGCGGCGGGCAGCTCCGCCAGCACCTCGACGCCCGCGCCGACCCCCTCGACCCAGGGGGCGCGGATGAAGACGCCGTGCACCGGCGCGTCGTCCAGGCCCTGGAAGGCGATCCCGGACTCGAAGGACTCGTTCTGGCGGCCGAAGGCGTTGCGGCGCACCGTCATGTCGATGCCGCCGACGGTCTCCTGGTCGTCCCGGCCGCCCAGGATCTTGTCGGCCAGCATGATCATGCCCGCGCAGGTGCCGTACACCGGCATCCCGGCGGCGACCCGCTCGCGCAGCGGGTCCATCACGCCGAACAGCAGCGCCAGCTTGGACATGGTGGTGGACTCCCCACCGGGGATGACCAGCGCGTCGACCTCGGCCAGCTCCTCGGCACGGCGCACCGGACGGGCGAGCGCGTCGGCCTCGGCCAGCGCGACCAGGTGCTCGCGGACGTCACCCTGCAGGGCGAGAACGCCGATGACTGGAGTGCTCACGGTCTTCAACCTCTTCGATCGTTCTACGGAAGTACGTGGCGCGGCCCGCCGCGCGCCGAGGGCGCTGCGGCGGGCCGGCACAGCGGTCGCGGGCGATTACCAGCCGCGGTTGGCGTAGCGCTCGGTCTCCGGCAGGGTGTCGCAGTTGATGCCGACCATGGCCTCGCCGAGGTTGCGGGAGGCGTCCGCGATGATCTTCGGGTCGTCGAAGAAGGTGGTGGCCTTCACGATGGCGGCGGCGCGCTTGGCCGGGTCGCCCGACTTGAAGATGCCGGAGCCCACGAAGACGCCCTCGGCGCCGAGCTGGCGCATCAGCGCGGCGTCGGCCGGGGTGGCCACACCACCGGCGGAGAACAGCACGACCGGCAGCTTGCCGAGCTCGGCGACCTCCTTGACCAGCTCGTACGGGGCGCGCAGCTCCTTGGCGGCGGCGTACAGCTCGTTGTTGTCGAAGCCGCGCAGCTTGGCGATCTCGTTCTTGATCTGGCGCAGGTGGCGGACGGCCTCGACGACGTTGCCGGTACCGGCCTCGCCCTTCGAGCGGATCATGGCCGCGCCCTCGGCGATGCGGCGCAGGGCCTCGCCCAGGTTGGTGGCGCCGCAGACGAAGGGGGTGGTGAAGGCCCACTTGTCGGAGTGGTTGACCTCGTCGGCCGGGGTCAGCACCTCGGACTCGTCGATGTAGTCGACACCGAGCGACTGGAGGACCTGGGCTTCGACGAAGTGGCCGATCCGCGACTTGGCCATCACCGGGATGGAGACCGCCTCGATGATCTCCTCGATCATGTTGGGGTCGGACATGCGGGCCACGCCGCCGTCCTTGCGGATGTCGGCCGGAACCCGCTCCAGAGCCATGACGGCCACCGCGCCGGCGTCCTCGGCGATCTTGGCCTGCTCGGCGTTGACCACGTCCATGATCACACCGCCCTTGAGCTGCTCGGCCATGCCGCGCTTCACCCGGGCGGTGCCGATCTGCGGCTGGTCTGCGGTGGTGGGGGTGGTGGACACGTGAGACCTCACTCGAAGATGAACCAGTGCTATCGCCCTATGGTAGGCGGAACGGGTGACCCGACCATGCGCCACCAAGTCCAGCCCGGACGACGGGATGCGACAAACGGGCCGTATCCGAGCACAGCCTAGGCGGGCGCCCCCTCGGGCGTGAGAGCGGGCGGCGCGGCATCGTCCATCTCGAACGCCAGCGGGAACGGCGCCTTCCCGGCAAGCCGGAAGTACCGCACCAGACGGTGCTCGCGCACCGCCCGGGCCGCCCGCACCGCGTCGTTGTGGAACCGGCGGGCCATCGGCACCCGGCGCACCGCCGCCGTCAGGTCCCGCACCGCGTCCTCGCCGCCCGGCTCGGCCACCAGCGCCGCCACCTGCTCCGGCTCGGCGAGCACCGCCCGCAGCGCCAGGCTCAGCTGGCTCTCCGCCACCTCACGCTGCTCGTCCTCCGCCTGCCGGGCCGCGTGCGCCGCGTCCAGCAGCAGCAGCGAGGCCGCCGGGTCCAGCAGCGAGGAGGTGGCCAGCTCCATCGCCACCGAGGCGCGACGGACCAGCTGCGCGTCCAGCGCCGCCCGTGCGGCGTCGATCCTGGCGTGCAGCCGGTCCAACCGACCGGCCGTCCAACTCAGGTACATGCCGAAGAGCACCACGGCCACGCCGGCCCAGATCCAGGTAGTCACGGGGCGCAACGCTACCGGGTGTCACCGGTTCACCCCTGCGCGCTCGTGCTGCGGTAAGCGTCACGGTCGATGTCGGCGACGTAGACCGCGGTGTACAGCCGGGTGCCCGGCGCCGGCGCGACGTGCTCGGCCAGCAGCGCCAGCACGCCCTCGCTGAGCGCCGCCTTGGCCTCCGGTGTACGGCCGGGGAAGATCTGGAACTCGACGTACAGCTGCGCGTCGACCCCCTCGCCCTCCCCCACCACGACGTCGTCGTTCTGCCGGAACAGCGTCTTGCACGCCTCCGGCTTCGCGTCGATCGTCCGCACCGCGAGCCGGTTGATCGCCACGCCCAGCGCCCGGCGGTCGAAGGAGCCGGCAAGGCTCGGCGAGTAGTCGACGGATATCTGCGGCATCGGTGCCCCCATGCGTCACGCCCGTTACGGTCGACCGACCCTAACCCCGCCGACGCCCCGGAAAGTCCCGGCCGACCGGTTTCAGTCCCGGGCCAGCCCGAACCGGCCGCGCCGACCGCTGCGCACGTCCTCCTCGACCACCGCCGCGGCCCCCGACACCACCGTCTCGTACACCGACAGGATGTCCGCGCCGACCGTCGACCAGTCGAACCGCCGCACGTGCCGGGAGGCCGCCTTCC
Organism: Kitasatospora sp. NPDC087861; assembly: GCF_044742585.1. Taxonomy (NCBI): domain Bacteria; kingdom Bacillati; phylum Actinomycetota; class Actinomycetes; order Kitasatosporales; family Streptomycetaceae; genus Kitasatospora; species Kitasatospora sp. NPDC087861. The sequence goes on along the minus strand of NZ_JBIUUS010000009.1, from coordinate 141,712 downwards.
GCAGTTCCTCCAGCCGCGCCGGGTCACCCAGCAGCCGCAGCGCCGTCCGGGCCAGCGCGTCCGCGTCCTCCACCGGGAACAGCTCGCCCGCTTCCCCGCCGTCCAGCACCTGCTTGAACGCGTCGAGGTCGCTGGCCAACACCGGGGCGCCCGCCGACATCGCCTCGACCAGGATGATCCCGAAGCTCTCGCCGCCGGTGTTCGGCGCCACGTACAGGTCCACGCTGCGCAGCAGCCGGGCCTTGTCCCGGTCGCTGACCATGCCGAGGAACTCCACCTGCCGGCGGACCTCCGGCGCCAGGCCCGCGACGGCCTCCTCCTCGTCGCCCTTGCCCGCCACCAGCAGCCGCACGCCCGGCCGCTCCGCCAGGATCGTCGGCAGCGCCGCCAGCAGCGTCGGCAGGCCCTTGCGCGGCTCGTTGATCCGGCCGACGAAGCCGATCGTGCCCGGCTCGCCGTCCCTCGCGCCGCCGCTCCAGCGCTGGTCCGGCTCGGCCTCCGCGAAGAAGCCGACGTCCACGCCGTTCGGGATCACCACCGCGTCCCCGCCCAGGTGCTCCACCAGCGTCCGCCGGGCGTACTCCGACACCGCGATCCGGGCCCGCATCTTCTCCAGACCCGGCTGCAGGATCGGCGAGGCCGCGATCATCGCCCGCGAGCGCGGGTTGGAGGTGTGGAACGTCCCTACCATCGGCCCGGACGCCGACCAGGCGGCCAGCATCGACACGCTCGGCGCGGCCGGCTCGTGCACGTGCAGGATGTCGAACCGCCCCTCGTGCAGCCACCGCCGCGTCCGCGCCGCCGACAGGACGCCGAAGCTCAGCCGCGCCACCGACCCGTTGTACGGCACCGCCACCGCCCGCCCGGCCGAGACCACGTACGGCGGCAGCGCCTCCTCGTCCTCGGCCGGCGACAGCACCGACACCTCGTGGCCCAGGCTGATCAGGTGCTCGGCCAGGTCCCGGATGTGGAACTGCACCCCGCCGGGGACGTCCCAGTCGTACGGGCAGACGATGCCGATCTTCACGGGTTCCTCATGCTCCTTCGGAATGCTCCTGCGCAGACACCGGCAGACACCGGCGGGGCGGCCAGGGCTCGGCGCCCGGACTTCAGCTCCCGGCCCCGAGGCCCGGGCTCAGGACCCGGAGGCCTCCGCCGCCGGCTCGCCGGCCGGCTCCGGCACGGCCGCCCGGGCCGCCTCGGGACGCGGTCCGGCCGCCTCCCCCACCGTCTCACGGACCGGGAGGTCGGCCAGCCAGAACCGCTGCAGCATGTGCCAGTCCTCGGGGTGCTCGCGGATCCCCTGCTCCCACACCTGCGCCAGCGCCTGCGTCATCGCCTGCGTCCGCTCCTTGCGGTCGCCCTCCTGCGGCACCGGCACCTCGGGGTGGATCCACGCCCGCAGCACCGGGCCGTCGTACCAGAGCGTCACCGGCAGCAGCGCCGCCCCGGTCCGCTGGCACAGCGCCGCCGGACCGGCCGGCATCCGGGTCGCCTCCCCGAAGAACGACACCTCGACGCCCGCCTCCGAGAGGTCCCGGTCCCCCACCAGGCAGACCAGCCGACCCTCGCGCAGCCGTCGCGCCAGGGTGCCGATCACGTTCACCCCACCACCGGTCAGCGCCAGGACCTCCATGCCCTGGCCCTCCCGGAACTCCACGAACCGGTCGAACAGCCGCTCCGGCTTCAACCGCTCCGCGACCGTGGTGAACGGGAAGCCCTGCTGCGCCACCCAGGTGCCCGCCAGGTCCCAGTTGCCCATGTGCGGCAGCGCGATGATCGCACCCCGCCCGGCCTCGATCGGTGCCCGCAGGTTCTCCAGGCCCTCCGACTGGACGTCCCGGGCCACCCGGTCCGGGCTCCAGACCGGCAGCCGGAACGACTCCATCCAGTACCGCAGGTACGAGCGCATCCCGGCCCGGGACAGCGCCCGCATCCCCGCCTCGTCCAGTCCGGGACGGACCCGCCGCAGGTTCGCCTCCAGCTGGAGCACCCGCTTGCCGCGCCGCCGCCAGGCGTAGTCCGCCAGCCCGTCGAACAGGCTCCGCGCCACCCGCTCCGGCAGGTGCTTCAGCACCGCCCAGCCCAGCGCGTACGCCCAGTACACCAGTCGGTCCGTCACCGCAGGACGCCCCCCATCAGCTCCCGGCCGCCGCTCGGTCGGCCTCGAACGCCTCCCGGCGCACGGTCAGCATCCGCTGGAACACCGTCACCAGGCTGCCCGCGGCCACCAGCCACAGCGCCACCGGCAGCAGCCACTCCACGTACGGCACCCCGAACTTGTGCAGACCCGCGACCCCGGCCGCCACCAGGCTGGCCACCAGCCGCTCGGCCCGCTCCACCAGCCCCGACACGTCGCACGGCAGCCCCTGGCTCTCCGCCCGCGCCTTGGTGTAGGACACCACCAGACCGCTCGCCAGGCAGAAGATCGCCACCGCGCACAGCAGGTTGTCGTCCCCCTTGCCCGCGTACCACATCGCCAGTCCACCGAAGATCGCCGCATCCGCGACCCGGTCCAGCGTGGAGTCCAGGAACGCCCCCCACCTGGTGCTCCGGCCCAGCTGGCGGGCCATGTTCCCGTCCACCAGGTCCGAGAAGATGAACAGCGTGATCGTGATGGTGCCCCAGAAGAACTCCCCACGCGGGAAGAACACCAGCGCACCGGCCACCGAACCGGCGGTACCGATCAGCGTCACGGCGTCCGGGCTCACGCCCAGCCGGATCAGGAACGCGGCGAACGGGGTCAGAACACGTGTGAAGAAGGCACGCGCGTATTTGTTGAGCATGGCCTTCCCGACCGCTCCGAATCTCCTGGTACCCGCCTGGCGCAACTCGCGCGGCAGACGGCCGGACGGATCAGCCCGCCCGGCGCACCCATCGTAGCCAGGCCGGGGACACGCTCCGTCGCACGCACCGCCCGACGACACACCAGCCGCACCCGCACACACGGACGGTCACCGGGTGGCCGCACGACACGCGCCGTCCCGAGACCCGCACCTACACTTTCGAAAGACAGCCCCGGCGCGAGGGGAGGAGACCCCGATGCCCGACCGCAGCACGGCACGAGCCGCCCAGGCACCCGCCGTCACCGGCCCCCGGGACCTGCGCAACGTCGTCCTCATCGGCTCCAGCGGTGTGGGCAAGACCACCCTCGCCGAATCCCTCGCCCTCGCCGCCGGCGCCACCGGCCGGGCCGGGCGCGTCACCGACGGCACCACCGTCTCCGACCACGAGGACATCGAGCACCAGCAACAGCGCTCCGTCCAGCTCTCGCTGCTCCCACTCGAATGGAAGGGCGTCAAGATCAACCTGATCGACCCGCCCGGCCACCCCGACTTCACCGCGGACCTGCGCGCCGCCCTGCACGCCGCCGACGCCGCCGTCTTCGTCGTCTCCGCCACCGACCCGGTCACCGCCCACACCCGCGCACTGTGGCGCGAATGCGCCGCCGAAGGCATCCCGCGCGCCGTCGCCGTCGCCAAGCTCGACCTCGCCCGCACCGGCTTCGACGACATCCTCAGCGCCTGCCACGACGCCTTCGACCTGGGCCCCGACACCCTCCGCCCGCTCTTCCTGCCCGTCCTGCACGACGGCCACCCCGACGGCAGCATCGACCTGCTCACCGGCGACACCTACGGCCAGGCCACCCCGCCGCCCGACACCGGCCCCGCCCACGACAGCCTCGTCGAAGCGATCTCCGGCCAGGACGACACCCTCATGGAGCGCTACCTCGACGGCGACACCCTCGACACCGACGCCCTCGAAGCCGGCCTGCGCCGCGAAGTCCTCAGCTGCACCCTCCACCCCGCCGTCCCCACCAGCGAGAACGGCCTCGGCGCCGCGGAACTCCTCGACCTCGTCGTCCACACCTTCCCCGACCCCACCGAACGCACCCGCCCCGCCCCCGCCTGCGACCCCGACGCCCCGCTCGCCGCCCAGGTCGTCCGCGTCACCGGCGACACCTACGTCGGCCGGATCAGCCTGCTGCGCGTGTACGCCGGCACCCTGCGACCCGACACCCGGATCCACCTGTCCGGCCCCGCCCACACCGGCGACCAGAACGGCGACGAACGCGTCACCGCCCTCACCAGCCCGTTCGGCAAGCTCCAGCGGCCCGTCCCGCACGCCGTCGCCGGCGACCTCGTCTGCGTCGCCAAGCTCACCACCGCCCGCGCCGGCGACACCGTCCACGACCCCGGCCACCCCGTGGTCCTCGACGGCTGGCGCCTGCCCGAGCCCCTGCTCCCGATCGCCGTCGAGGCCCACGGCAAGGCCGACGACGACCGGCTCTCCCAGGCCCTCGCACGCCTCACCGCCGAGGACCCGGCACTGCGCCTCGAACAGAACCCCGACACCCACCAGCTCGTCCTCTGGTGCACCGGCGAGGCCCACGCCGAGGTCGTCCTCGACCGCCTGCGCACCCGGCACGGCGTCCACGTCGACACCGTCGAACCCAAAGTCGCCCTCCGCGAGACCTTCGGCACCGCCGCCGCCGGCCACGGCCGGCTCGTCAAGCAGTCCGGCGGCCACGGCCAGTACGCCATCTGCGACCTGGAGGTCGAACCCCTCCCGGCCGGCTCGGGCTTCGAGTTCCAGGAACACGTCGTCGGCGGCGCCGTCCCCAAGCACTTCATCCCCTCCGTCGAGAAGGGCCTGCGCGCCCAACTCGCCAAGGGCGTCGTCACCGGCCACCCGCTCGTCGACGTCCGGGTCACCCTCACCGACGGCAAGGCCCACTCCGTGGACTCCTCCGACGCGGCCTTCCAGACCGCCGCCGCCCTGGCCCTGCGCGACGCCGCCGAACACGCGGTCATCCGCCTGCTCGAACCCGTCGCCGCCGTCACCGTCCTGCTGCCCGACGACTACCTCGGCGCCGTCCTCGGCGACCTCTCCGCGCGCCGCGGCCGCGTCCTCGGCACCGAGACCGGCGGCCCGGGCCTGACCCTGCTGCGCGCCGAGGTCCCCGAGCTCGAACTCGTCCGCTACCCGATCGACCTGCGCTCTCTCACCCACGGCACCGCCGAGTTCTCCCGCGCCTACCTGCGTCACGAACCCATGCCCGCCGCCCTCGCCGACCGCTACGACGACTGAGCGCCCCGGGCCTGTCCGGCCGATCCTGCCGGACCGGCCCTACACCGACGAAGCGGCGCCCGGACGGTGCGGCAGCGCGCACGCCGCCGTGCCACCCGGCATCCGGTGCCGGTTGCGCGCCACCCAGCGGTACGCCAGGCCCGCCACCGGCCGCACCGGCGCCAGCGCCAGCACCGCCCCCAGGTACGCCCACGCACCGCCCGAGCGCATCAGCAGCCGCGCCACCGCCTGCGCGCCCCCGTACACCCGGCCCGCCGGCGTCACCCACAGCACCTCGCGCTCCGCCCGCTCCGCGGTGACCTCACCCCGCCCGCCCGCGCGCGCGTCCAGCGCCGCCAGGTCCGCGAACTGGAACGGCACCGCCTCCCAGCCCCCCGAGGCCAGCGTCTGCCGCAGATGGCGCTCCCCCCACCGCACGCAGGACGAGCAGAACGAGCAGTCCCCGTCGAACACCAGCACCGGGTCCATCGCCTGGGCTCCCTTCCTCGCCGTCGTCACCATCGTGCCCCATCCCCCGCCCGTCGTCCCCGACGGGTATCGACCCGCCCGAAGCTGGGCATCATGCCTCTCAAGCCGAACGCGGCCCGATCGTGACGGCACTTCAGACGATCATGCGCGCGGCGGCACCACGGCACGATAACCTGCCGCTGACAAGGGGAGGAGGGGACGCCACCGTGACCACACTGGACATGACCCCGGGTGCGCAGATACCCCGGACCGACGCCGGACCGCAGACCGGAGTCACCCCGGCTCTCTCCTCGGCCGCGTACCGCGACGGCAAGATCGAGGACTTCGTCGGCAAGGTCACCGCCGCGACCCACAAGAAGCCCAGGTTCAAACTCTTCGAGGCCAACCTCGGTGAGGCGTTCAGCGCCGCCGTCATCTCCCGCACCATCGGCGCCGGGCGCAAGCCGATCGTGCCCTCGTTCGGCACCGACACCCGCCAGATCGTCGAACACTGCCTCGCCGCCCAGGAGTTGCGGGCCGCACGCGACCGCAAGCTCACCGTGGTCACCCTGCTCTTCGGCCTGCTCGCGCTGCCCGGTACCCTGATCTGGATCGGCGCGTTCTACCTGCGCATCTACCTCATGAAGGGCAAGACCCTCCAGGACGAGCTCTACGGCAGCCTCGCCCTCCTGGCCGCGGCCGTGGTCTCCGTCCTGTTCCTGGTCAAGCCCCCCGTCCACGGCCCGCTCGGCGTCTACCTGCGCGTCTCCATGGTCCCGCCGATCATCGGCTGGATCCTGGCCCGACGCATCGTGCTGCGCTCCACCAAGGAGTTCCGCGAACGCTGGCTGGCCCTCGTCGAGGGCAACTCCGTCGCCGCCACCGTCGCCAAGGCCGTCCCCCGCGACGACCTCGACAAGAAGGCCGTCGACCTGCGTGACAAGCTCGCCCGCATGGAGGCCGAGCAGGAGACCAACGTCCAGCACTACGCCGGCCCCAAGGGCATCCTCGGCGTCGGCAAGCGCTGGGGCGAATGGCGCCTGGTCGACGTGATGCGGCCGGCCGCCGGGCACTCCGACTTTCGCGCCTTCCACCCCTGGGACCTGGTCCGGAAGATCTCCTCGCACCTCAAGGGGCTCGCCGTCAGCGAGGTCGCCAACAGCGGGATGACCAACATCACGGTCAAGCAGTGGGCGGTCCTCGAAATCGGCGAGAACGCCGACGAGATCTCCCGCCCCGGCAACGCCGACATGGACGGCGACCGGATGCGCGACTTCGCCCTCCAGACCATCGCCGACAAGCAGACCTTCGCCGGCGGCGGCCCCCGGCACTACCTCGCCACCCAGTTCATCACCTTCGACGGCAAGCTGATCATCACCTTCACCGTCACCGTCACCCTGCTCGCGAACACCCTCACCGTCACCGTCGCCGGCTACGCGCTCGGCCCGGTCAACGGCGTCTTCGGCGACAAGCCCTCGCCCAAGGAGAAGACCGTCCAGAAGACGGGCAAGTTCTGGGAGGAGCGCACCGTCCAGCTCCCCCTGATCGACAACGACGAGGTGATCCGCCAGGCCCTGCGCGCCCCGTTCACCCGCGCCCCCGGGCTGCTCTCCTGGCTCGGCGGCGGCCTGGGCCTGCCCGAGCCGTTCGGCTTCCGGCACGCCTGGGCGAGTCCGCCGTGGGGCAGCCGCTTCATGACGGACAACGCGCTCAACGCCTCCGTCCCGGTCCTCGGCGCGGTGCACGCCGCCACGCTGGAGTTCCTGGAGGAGCACGACCTGGACACCGACCGCTTCAAGAACCGCGCCTCGATCATCAAGTCCGAGGCCCAGGGCACCCGCCCGTACAAGGTCGACCAGTTCGAGTAACCCCGCACCGATGCCGAAGGGGCCCGTCACCGACTCAGCGGTGACGGGCCCCTTCGGCGTTCCCGGTCAGTCCTGCGGCCAGGCCTCGGCCAGCATCTTCCGGGTGTCCGCCAGCAGTTGCGGCAGCACCTTGGTGTGGCCGACCACCGGCATGAAGTTGGTGTCCCCGCCCCAGCGCGGCACCACGTGCTGGTGCAGGTGCGCTGCGATCCCGGCACCGGCCGCCGCGCCCTGGTTCATCCCGATGTTGAACCCGTGCGCCCCCGAGGCCGCCCGCAGCGCGGTCATCGCCCGCTTGGTGAAGTCGGCCAGCTCGGCCGTCTCCGCCTCGTCCAGGTCGGTGTAGTCCGCCACGTGCCGGTACGGGACCACCATCAGGTGGCCGCCGTTGTACGGGTACAGGTTCAGCACCGCGAACACGGCACCGCCGCGGGCGACGACCAGCCCGTCCTCGTCGCTCAGCGCGGGGATCGAGCAGAACGGACAACCGTCGTCCGGAGCCGGGCCGGTGGGCTTGTTCTCACCCTGGATGTACGCCATCCGATGGGGGGTCCACAGGCGGCGGAAGCCGTCCGGCTCGCCGACGCCCCGCTGCAGTTCCGGCTCAGTCGTCATGCTGATCAGCATATTCGCCCGGCGCTGCTTGCAAAGCCGCGCGGGGCGGACTCATCGAGAGCCCGCCCCGCGCACCCCCGCTCAGGCGGGGAACGGTGTCACACCTGGACGCGGTTCTTCACGGCGTCCACGATCTCGGCGACGGCATCCGCCACCGGCACGCCGTTCTTCTGCTCGCCGTTGCGGTAGCGGAACGACACCGCGCCCGCCTCGACGTCGTCGTTGCCGGCGATGAGCATGTAGGGGGTCTTGGCCTTCTGCGCGTTCCTGATCTTCTTCTGCATGCGGTCGTCCGAGGTGTCCACCTCGACCCGGATCCCGTGCTTCTTCAGCTCGGCCGCGACCTCCAGCAGGTACGGGACGTGCTCGTCGGTGATCGGGATGCCGGTGACGGTGACCGGGGCCAGCCACGGCGGCATGGCGCCGGCGTAGTGCTCCAGCAGCACCGCGAAGAACCGCTCGATGCTGCCGAACAGCGCCCGGTGGATCATGACCGGCCGCTGACGCGAGCCGTCCGCCGCCGTGTACTCGAGATCGAAACGCTCGGGGAGGTTGAAGTCGAGCTGGATGGTGCTCATCTGCCAGGTACGGCCGATCGCGTCCCGCGCCTGCACCGAGATCTTCGGGCCGTAGAAGGCCGCGCCGCCCGGGTCCGGAACCAGCGGCAGCCCCTGCTTCTCGGCCACGCTCGCGAGGACGGCGGTGGCCTCCTCCCACGTCTCGTCCGAGCCGACGTACTTCTCCGGGTCCTTGGTCGACAGCTCCAGGTAGAAGTCGGTCAGACCGTAGTCGCGGAGCAGGTTCAGCACGAAGGTGAGCGTCGAGTCGAGCTCGTCCGCCATCTGCTCGCGGGTGCAGTAGATGTGCGCGTCGTCCTGCGTGAAGCCGCGGGCCCGGGTCAGGCCGTGCACGACGCCGGACTTCTCGTAGCGGTACACCGTCCCGAACTCGAAGAGGCGCAGCGGCAGTTCACGGTACGAGCGGCCGCGCGCGTCGAAGATCAGGTTGTGCATCGGGCAGTTCATCGGCTTGAGGTAGTAGTCCACTCCCTCGTCGAGCTGCATGGGCGGGTACATACCGTCCGCGTACCAGTCGAGGTGGCCGCTCTTCTCGAAGAGCTTCCCCTTGGTGGCGTGCGGGGTGTAGACGAACTCGTAGCCCTCTTCCTCGTGCCGCTTGCGCGAGTAGTCCTCCATGGCGCGACGGATGATGCCGCCCCTGGGGTGGAAGACGGCGAGGCCGGAGCCGATCTCCTCGGGGATGGAGAAGAGGTCGAGCTCGTTGCCGAGCTTGCGGTGGTCGCGCTTCTCGGCCTCGACCAGGAAGTCGAGGTGGGCCTTCAGCTCGTCCTTGGTCGGCCAGGCGGTCCCGTAGATCCGCTGCAGCATCGGGTTCTTCTCGCTGCCGCGCCAGTAGGCGGCCGCGTTGCGCATCAGCTTGAACGCCGGGATGTTCCGGGTGCTGGGCAGGTGCGGGCCGCGGCAGAGGTCGCCCCAGCACTGCTCGCCGGTCTTGGCGTCCAGGTTGTCGTAGATGGTGAGCTCGCCGGCGCCGACCTCGACGTCGGCGCCCTCGCCGGCGGTGGCGGCGGAGCCCTTGAGGCCGATCAGCTCCAGCTTGTACGGCTCGGCGGCCAGCTCCTCGCGGGCGGACTCGTCGGTGACCACGCGGCGGGAGAACTTCTGCCCGCGCTTGATGATCTCCTGCATCTTCTTCTCGATGGCCTTGAGGTCATCGGGGTGGAACGGCTTCTCGACGTCGAAGTCGTAGTAGAAGCCGTCCTTGACCGGCGGGCCGATGCCGAGCTTGGCCTCGGGGAAGAGCTGCTGCACGGCCTGGGCCATGACGTGCGCGGTGGAGTGGCGCAGGATGTCCAGGCCGTCCTTGCTGCCGATCGCGACCGGCTCGACCTCCTCGCCGTCCTGGAGGACGTAGGCGAGGTCCTTGAGCTGGCCGCCGACGCGGGCGGCGATGATCGAGCGGTCGTCGGCGAAGAGCTCGGCGGCCGTAGTGCCCGTCGTCACCACGCGCTCTTCCCGATCGGGTTCGCGGCTGATGATTACCCGGACGTCCGTCACCGGTCTCTCCTGACGTGCTGGATTCAGAGGACGCAACACTGCGCTGCGCGTGACGATGGTACCGAGCGCGTCACCCCGGCCGTGCACCTACGCCCCCGCTGCCCCTTCCGCAAGGCCGTCCCCGAGCCCTTCGCCCAGCCCTTCACCGAGGGACTTCAGCAGCCGCTCGCGCTCGGCGTCCTCCCAGCCGCACAGTTCCAGGCCCTGCGGGCGGGTGAGCCGGCGGAAGCCGCCGCGGCTTTCCAGCCGGCCGGAGACCCGGACCGGCAGGCCCGCGAGGTGGGCCTCGGCGGCGAGCCGGTAGTCGGGGTCGGGCAGCCGGAGCTTGAGTTCGCGGACCTCGGCGCCGCCGAGCACGCGCAGCCGTACCGCGCCCGGTCCGGCCGGGTCGGCGCGCTTGAGCCGGACGACCACGCCGACGACGGTGACGGCGACGGCGGGCTCGATCCGTTCCAGCAGTTCGGCGGCCTCGGCCAGGGCGGGCAGGTCGCCGGGAGAGAAGTCGAGGACGACCCGGCGGTCCCCGAAGCCGCCCGGGGTCCCGGCGGCGGCCGACCAGGCGACCGCCAGTCGGGCCGCCGTCGCGCCGCGGACCAGGTCCTCGACGGACTGGACGAGTTCCCGGCTGACCCCGGCCTGGACGGCGTTCTCGAAGGCCTCGGGCCCGCCGCTGACCCGGCGGTAGTCGACGGCGTCGCGCAGCGCCTCCAGGGCGCGGACCAGGGTGGTGACGGCGGCCCGGCCGTCGGGGGCGGGGGTGTAGGCGGTGAGGGCGGCGCCCTGCTCGACGACCAGGACGCGGTCCAGGAAGTCCCCGGCGTAGGCGTCCAGCCGGGCCCCGAAGTAGGCGGCCGTGGCCCGGCCGGCCTTGGCCCCGGCGGCGAGCATCGCGCGGGCCGCCCGCTGGAGCCGCTCGGCGTCGTCCCAGGAGGTGGCCTCGGCCGGTCCGGTCGGCTCCCGGTGCCAGCGCAGTTCGTCGCCGGGGACGGCGAGCGCGAGCAGGATGGCGCCGGCGGAGGGGGTGGACGAGCGGGACAGCGCGGTGACGGCGTCGGCGAGGAGGTCGACGGCGTCGTCGAAGCCGTCCCCCGCGGGGACGAGCAGGCTGGTGCCGGACTCGTCGTCGGGGGGCGTCCAGCGGCCGTAGCGGGCGGCGGGGCCGCCACGCCGGACCCAGCCGTGCCGGGCGAGCAGGGTGGCGAGCACCGCCGGGTCGACGGCGGCGGGGTCGGGCAGGGCCTGGACCGGCTCGCCGGGTGCGTGCGGCGGTGTCATGGGTGCTGCTCCTCGCTGCCGGGGGCCGGGGCCGGGCCGGGCGGTCACGGGCTGCCGCCGGCGCCGACCCGGGCCATGATGTCGCAGAGCGCGCGGTCGTCGAAGACCTTGCCGGTGGGCACCCGGACGTTGGTGCGCCGTTGCCCGGTGACCGGGTGGCCGGCCAGGTTGACCCAGTAGCAGCAGTGCCGCAGTTCCAGCGCGTCCGGGCGGGCGTGCAGCCAGCGGTCGACCCGGCGCGGCAGCAGCATCACGACCAGGATGCGGGGCACGGCGACCCTCGCCCGGGCGAGCTTGCGCAGGTGGTCGTTGTCGAGGGTGAAGCTGAAGAACGGCCCGGCCGGGTCGGCTGCGATCTGCTGGGTGGCCTTGAGCTGGATCTTGATGGTGACCTCGTCGTCCACCTCGTGGGCCCGGGAGCCGTGGCTGACCTGCCAGTCGATGCCGTTGTCCGGAAACGGCTGGGAGAGCGAGCAGCCGGCCGCGGCGGCGACCGCGTGCAGGTAGCCGACCTGCAGCGTCTCCATGCACGCGGTGACCGCCAGGTTCCCCCGAAGAACGGCCGCCGCCTCCTCGGGCTGCGGCTGCGTCAGTGCCATCGCCCCGTGGCCTCCCCCGGCTCCGGGCCCGTCCGGGTTCGAACGGGACGTCCCGGACCCAAAGGCAGGATCCCCGGCCGGGCCTGCGCCAAACGGTTGAACAGGCGTCAGAACCGGGTATCAATCGGGCGCGGAACGTTTCGCCTGAGGGGCAGTCATGCAGCAGCACTGGTACACCGGCCCACTCGCCTCCTTCGACACTGAGACCACCGGCGTGGACGTCGAGACCGACCGGATCGTCTCGGCCGCCCTGGTCGTCCAACTCGCGCCGGACGGACCGGTGCGGACCACCACCTGGCTCGCCGATCCGGGTGTCCCGATCCCGGACGGCGCGCGGGCGGTGCACGGCATCACCGACGAGCACGCCCGGACGCACGGCCGCCCGATCGGCGTGGTGGTGGCCGAGGTCACCCGCGCGCTGGCGGACCAGGCGCGGGCCGGGCACCCGGTGGTGGTGATGAACGCGCCCTACGACCTGACGCTGCTCGACCGGGAGCTGCGCCGCCACCACGGGCTGGCGCTGGCCGGCGGGCTGGGCCCGGACGGGCTGGTGGTGCTGGATCCGCGGGTGCTGGACAAGCACGTGGACCGCTACCGCAAGGGCCGCCGGACGCTGACCGACCTGTGCGCGCACTACGGCGTGGAGCTGGCCGGGGCGCACGACGCGGCGGTGGACGCGACGGCGGCACTGACGCTGACCCGGCGGATAGGCGCCCGCTACCCGGCGGCGCTGGGCGGGCTGACGGCGGCGGAGCTGCATCTGCGCCAGGAGGTCTGGCACGCGGCGCAGGCGCGGGGGCTGCAGAACTGGTTCGACCGGTCGGGGACGCCGGAGCGGGTGGACCTGTCCTGGCCGCTGCGGCCCGCCCGGTGCGGTTGCGGCCGCCGGCTGGAGCCCGAACACGGCTGCGAGGCGGCGGCGTAGCGGTGGCCGCCGGGCACCGGCTCCCGAACGTGCCGCAGGCCCTGACCGGTTTCCTGGTCAGGGCCTGCGTGCTGTCCGGTGGGCGATACTGGGATCGAACCAGTGACCCCTTCGGTGTGAACGAAGTGCTCTCCCGCTGAGCTAATCGCCCGGGCAACGAGAAGAACTGTAGCACCATTTGGCGGTCGTCGTACAACTCGTCCCTTCCGGGGTACCGCTGGCGCACCCGCAGAACTCGCGCTCCGCACGGAAGATGACTGAGCCTCAGCCGCATTCCGGGTGGTTCTCCGGGGGATTCCGGAAATACACGTGAGGCCCAGCCGATAATCGGCTGGGCCTCACGTATCACCATGCATTCCGGTGGGCGATACTGGGATCGAACCAGTGACCCCTTCGGTGTGAACGAAGTGCTCTCCCGCTGAGCTAATCGCCCGGGTGCAGGGAAAACATTACCGCATCCCGGAGGGTGGTCCGAACACCCCGGTCGGCGGCCGCCCCCGCTCCCGGGTCGCTCAGCTCTCGCCCGCCTGCCAGGGGACGACCAGGCCGTAGCGGGCGACGTACCAGCCGCCGATCCCGACGAGCGCGACGAGGCCGATCGCGGTGACGGTGAGGTTGCGGCGGCGCACCCGCGGGTCCATGGCGCGCTGGGCAGCCTCGGCGACCTTGCGGCGGGTCCAGCGCAGTGCCAGCTGGGCCCAGACGAACTCGGTGGCCCAGATCCCCATGCCCAGGAAGATCACCACCCAGCCGGGGCCGGGCAGCGGCAGCATGATCACGCCGAGCACGACCACGGCGAGGCCGGCCAGGAAGATCACCACCTGCCAGGTGAGGTGCAGCGGCCGTGAGCGGCGGACGAACGCCGGGGCGCGGGAGCCGACCGCCCGGCCGCCGTCGACGGCCGCGGAGCCGGCTGCGTCATCCGCCGTGACCGCTTCACCCGTTCCCGTGTTCTTGCCGGTCTTGTCGTTTCGCACAGTCATGCCAGGAAACTAACCGAGAAGCGGCCCGGTAATGCCCGACCCCTCGGCTCCGGGACGATTCCGCAATGCGCCGTAAGGGGTACGACTCGCGCCCGAATCGGGACAGAGGGGTTTACATCGGTCTTGGGGGTGGGATGGTCCGTTCGCCGACGTGCGATTCCCCGAGCGCACACTGAGCGAAAGGCCATGGCGCTTATGAACACCACGGTCAGCTGCGAGCTGCACCTGCGCCTCATCGTGTCCAGCGAGTCCTCACTGCCCGTCCCCGCGGGCCTGCGCTACGACACCGCCGACCCCTACGCCGTGCACGCCACGTTCCACACGGGCGCGGACGAGACCGTGGAGTGGGTGTTCGCCCGAGATCTCCTTGCGGAGGGGCTGCACCGACCCACGGGCACCGGCGACGTCCGGGTCTGGCCGTCGCGCAGCCACGGGCAAGGGGTGGTCTGCATCGCGCTGAGCTCTCCGGAAGGAGAAGCCCTGCTGGAGGCCCCGGCCCGGGCGCTTGAGTCGTTCCTCAAGCGGACGGACGCCGCGGTGCCCCCCGGCACCGAACACCGCCACTTCGACCTCGACCGGGAGCTGTCCCACATCCTCGCTGAAAGCTGACCCCGTCCGGAGGCAGTCACGCCCCGCCGTCAGCGGGGTCGCTACCTCCTGCCGTCACCGCAGCCGTCCTACTCGGGGGCACGGCAGCAGACTCAGCCGCGCACGACGCGGTCTCGGGGCCGGTGAACGGCCCGCTCCCACCGGTGCGGGTCCGCGACACCGCAGGCGCCCGGCACCGAGGCCGGCCATCCATACGGGTGGCCGGCCTCGGTGCCGGGCGCCGTCGCCTTTCCGGATGCTTCTGCGCGAGCCCGTCCGGCCGGACGAGGCCCGACGGCGGGGCCCGACGGAGAGGCCCTGACGGAATCCGTACAGGTCTTCGAAAGAACCCACCGCCCTTCCGCCGCACGGCCCGGTATGGTCTGGGGTAACCGTGGACCGGGGTACCGGAGTCCCCTGCGCGAGGAGTCCCCAACGTGCTGATCACCCATGACACCGAGTGCGCGCTGAGCATCCTCGTCGAGCTGCTCAACACCGCACCCGAGGTGTGCGGCACCGAGAAGCTGCCGGACGTGGCCGCGCTGGACGCCTTCGTGGTCCGCCAGGAGATCAGCGAGATCGACTCGCTGACCGAGGACGACCTGCGCAAGGTGCAGCAGCTGCGCACCCGGCTGCGCGAGGTGTTCCGGACCGAGTCCACCGCGGAGGCCGCCGAGCTGGTCAACGGGATCGTCGCGGCCGCCGGTACGACGCCGCGGCTGACCAACCACGACCACCACGACTGGCACATCCACTACTTCGCTCCGCACGCCGCGCTGGGTGACCACCTCGCCGCCGAGCTGGGCATGGCGCTGGCCTTCATCCTCATGGCGGGCGAGCGGGAGCGGCTGCGCCGGTGCGAGGCACCGGACTGCGCGCGGGTCTTCGTGGACCTCTCCCGCAACCGCTCCCGGCGCTACTGCGACAGCCGCACCTGCGGCAACCGGCTGCACGTCGCCGCCTACCGGGCGCGACAGCGCTCGGCGGAGGCCGTGCCCTCCGTCTGACGCCGCCCCGCCCTCCCCCGCGGGGTTCAGATGCCGCGCTTGCGGAGGATCTCCTCGATGTCGGTGAAGTCGCCGAGGCCGTCGTCCCGCTTGCCCGCCGCCGGCTTCTTCGGCGGCGCGGAGGCCACCGCCGGGCGCTCGGGCGCCGCGGCAGCCGGGCGCTCCGGCGCGGAGTCCACGGCGCCCCGGCGGCCCACCCAGCGGGTGGTGACCAGCAGGACCGCGGAGACGCCGAGCAGCACGATGCCGGTCCAGACCCGGGGGTCGAACACCAGCTTCGTGGCCCAGGCGGCGAACTCGCTGCCGATCGTCCGGGCCACCGGGAACAGGCCGGTCAGGTAGAGCCCCACCGGTATGAGGGCCACCGCCAGCCAGCGGGTCGCGGACAGGAAGCGCCGCCGGTAGGCCCGCAGACCGGCGACGGCCACCCCGCCCGCCGTGAGGGCGAAGCTGATCGCCGCGGTCAGCACGGCTGCACCCCTTCGTGTCCGGTCGTCCTGGTCATCACTGCCTCCCTGTCGGCCTTCGCAGGGGCGCACCGTCGGCCGGAGCGGGCGCCCACTAGTGAAACACTGGGGGAATGATCGATGGTTCCCTCCCCCGGCTCGAGTTCTGGTGCGACCTCCAGTGCCCGGACTGCCGCACCGCGCTGGACGACGTACGGGCGCTGCGCGTGCAGTACGGCGACGCGCTGCCCGTCGAGGTCCGACACTTCCCCCTGGAGAAGCACAAGCACGCCTACGCGGCCGCGGAGGCCGCCGAGGAGGCGTTCGCGCAGGGGTTGGGCTGGCCGTTCGTGGAGGCGCTGCTGGCCCGGGTCGAGGAACTGGACGCACGGGGGCAGCAGGTGCTGCTGGAGGTGGCCCGGGCGGTCGGGGTGGACGCCGAGGAGGTCGACACCGCGCTGATCGACGGGCGGCACATGCTCACCGTGGACGCCGACCAGGCCGAGGGCCGGGCGATCGGTGTCACGGGCACGCCGACGTACGTGATCGGCGGGACGCGGTTGGACGGCGGGCAGAGCCAGGACGGCCTGCGGGACCGGATCGTGGCCGTCATCGAGGCGGCGAAGGCTTCCTGACGACATGTCGGGTCACAGCGACTTTCCGTAGATGCGATTGGTGACCCGGTAGCCGAGCGAGGCGTACAGCCGGATCGCGACCTCGTTGTCGGAGAAGACGTTGAGCCCGAGGTTGTGCACCCCGGCGGCCAGGCACTCGCGTTCGGCGAGCAGCATCAGCGTCCGGCCGTGTCCCCGGCCCCGGTGGGCCGGGGACACCTCGACGACCATCACCCAGGCCAGCGGCTCGCCGCCCGGCAGGTCGCGCAGGTGGAGGTCCACCCAGAGCGAGCCGAGCGGCTCGGACCCGCCGGCCGCGCGCAGGCGGCGCAGGACGACACCGGGGCTGTCGGCGCCCTGCGGGAGCTGGCGCAGGTGGTCGAGGTGCGACTTGGCGCGGGCCTGCTCCTCGCTGAGGCCGGACTCGACGAGCGAGCGGATGTAGCCCTCGGCGGTCCCGTCGAGCCAGGCCGGGAACTCCGCGGGCCCGATCCGGTCGGCGGTGACGCCGGTGGGCAGGGCGGGGGCGGCGGTCAGCCGCTTGGCCAGGTTCCGCATCCGCTCGGTGTAGCCGAGGGTGGCGGCGAGCGCCCGGGCGATCCGTGCCGGTTCGGGGATGTTGGCATCCACCCGGGTGCAGCCCCAGCCGCGCAGCACCTCCTCCGCGGCCAGCGCGCCGAACGTGCCGCGGCCCCGGCCGCGGCCTTCTCTGACTTCCAACTCTGCTATCTCGCCCCAGAGTTGGCTGCCGTGCGGGACAGCGGTGGTGCGCAGCGCGCCGACCTGGCGGCCGTTGGCGCAGATCTGCCAGCGCCTGGTGCGGCCACCGGCGGCGGTGGGTGTCTCGGGGCCTTCGGGGCGCAGCGTCGTGGTCATGTGGTGGTCCCTTCCCCGCGCCCGGAGCCCTATGCCCGTGTCGCCGCTGCGCGCCGCCGGTGCGGCGGCCGGTTCTTCCGGCGCCGGGCGGGGGTCACGGGTCGAGGTCGTCGCCGCTGCGCTCGGCGAAGACGGCCATGGCCTTGGTGGTGACGGGGCCAACGCCGGGCAGTTCGCGGTCGTCCACCCGGGTGACGGCCTGGACGTCGCGGGTGGTGGAGGTCAGGAAGACCTCCTCGGCGTCCTGGAGGGCGCTCAGCGGCAGGTCAGCCTCCTCGGCGCCGCACCAGTCGATGACGAGCTGCCGGGTGATGCCGGCCAGGCAGCCGGAGGCGAGGGCGGGGGTGAGCAGGCGGCCGCCGAGGACGACGAAGACGTTGGAGCCGGTGCCCTCGCAGAGCAGGCCGGCGGTGTTGGCGAACAGGGCCTCCGAGGCGCCGGCCCGGTGGGCGGCGGCCAGGGCGACGACGTTCTCGGCGTACGAGGTGGTCTTGAGGCCCGCGACGGCGCTGTGCTCGTTGCGGCGCCACGGGACGACGGCGGCGGCGGTCTCGTCGGGGCGGCGGTTGATCGCGCCGAGGGCGACGACGAGGGTGGGGCCGGTGGTGCCGCGCTCGGAGCCGAGCGGGGCGTTGCCGCCGGTGTACGTGACGCGCAGGCGGCCGAGCGGCGCCGGGTTGGCGGCGAGCACCTGGGCGCAGGCCTCGCGGACCAGGTCGTGGTCGGGGTCGGGCAGGCCGAGGCCGCGGGCGGAGCGGGTGAGCCGGTCGAGGTGGCGGGTGACCGCGAAGGCCCGGCCGTCGGTGGCCTTCATGGTCTCGAACACCCCGTCGCCGGTGGTGAGTCCGTGGTCGAGGACCGAGATTGCGGGGTCGGTGGAGTCGACGAGCGTCCCGTTGACCCAGCTGGTGGTCGGGTTCGGCATCGAGGGCTGCTCCTAGGGCGAGGGTGGGGGCGGTGCGTGCGGCCTATGCCCCGGTGGGGTCGGATTCGCTGCCCGACGCTATCGCGACCAGGCGGGCGGCCTTCAGTTCGGTTTCCGCCCACTCGCGGTCGGGGTCGGAGCCCCAGGTGATGCCGGCGCCGGTGCCGAAGCGCAGGACGGGGACCTCGGGGTCGGCCCGGTCGAGCCAGAAGGTGCGGATGCCGACGGCGAGTTCGCCCTCGCCGCGGTCGGCGTCGACCCAGCCGACGGCGCCGCAGTAGGGGCCGCGCGGGGCGGTCTCCAGGGCGTCGATGATCCGCAGCGCACTGGACTTGGGGGCGCCGGTGACGGAGCCGGGCGGGAAGGTGGCGGCGAGCAGTTCGGGCCAGCCGGCGCCCTCGCGCAGGGTGCCCTCGACGGTGGAGACCAGGTGGACCAGGCCGGGGTGCTTCTCGACGGCACAGAGGTCGGGGACGGTGACGCTGCCGGTCGCGCAGACCTGACCGAGGTCGTTGCGGACCAGGTCCACGATCATCACGTTCTCGGCGTGGTCCTTGTCGAGGAGGTCGTCCTCGGTGCGGCCGGTGCCCTTGATCGGGCCGGAGGAGACGGTGCGGCCGGTGCGGCGCAGGTACAGCTCGGGCGAGGCGGTGGCGATCTCGACCCCGTGCTCGGGCAAGCGGATGGTGCCGGCGTAGGGGGCGGGGTTGCCGCGGGCGAGGAGGCCGGTGAGGGCGTCCACGTCGCTGCGGGCCGGGTCGGGCAGCGGCGCGGACAGTACGCGGCAGAGGTTCGCCTGGTAGACCTCGCCGGCGGCTATGTGCTCGCGGATGCGGCGTACGCCCGCGGTGTAGGCGGCCCGGTCCAGGGAGCTGTGCCAGCCGCCGGCCTCCGGTCCGCGCCAGCCTGCCCCTGAGGGCGGCGCGGGGGCGGGGCGGACGTCGTCGAAGCGGGCGCAGGTCAGCCGGCCCTCGAAGTCGTAGGCGACGGCCCAGTAGCCGGTGGAGTCCAGGGCGGCCGGGTCCGAGGTGACGTCGCGCAGACCGGTGGCCAGGCGGCCGCCGAATCGGGCGAGCGGGGTGCGGGGGTCGATGGGGCCGGACACGGTTCTCCTGCGCGGTCGTGCTGGGCGGCGGTGCCTGAAGTGTAGGTCGGAGGTGCGGGCCCGGCCCGGGGCGTGAGCACCGGCGGGCGTCGCACGGGTGTGCGCCGGGTGACCGGCGGATGATCGTCCGGAAGCGCCGCAGGTGGCGGCCGGTGACCGGCTCCGGGGGTCGACGGGGAGGTGCTCGACGGGCATCCCCTCGGCACGCTGCGGGAACGGATTTTTAGCTGGCCCGGGAATCCGCTAGAGTTCAACACGTCGCCAGGGAGCGCAGCCGAAGAAAAGCGGTGAAGATCCCGGGAGACAGGCGGACGTGGCTCAGTTGGTAGAGCATCACCTTGCCAAGGTGAGGGTCGCGAGTTCGAATCTCGTCGTCCGCTCGATGAGGAACAGTGTAAGATCGTTCCTCGTGTGTTGCCTGGTGGAGTGGCCGAGAGGCGAGGCAACGGCCTGCAAAGCCGTGTACACGGGTTCAAATCCCGTCTCCACCTCCAAGAGGTTCGACCGGTTCCACCGGAAGACCTCCCCGCGCGATTAGCTCAGCGGGAGAGCACTACCTTGACACGGTAGGGGTCACTGGTTCAATCCCAGTATCGCGCACGTCGGATCCTTCGGGGTCTGCTGCAGGACCGCCACACCAGGCGCGATTAGCTCAGCGGGAGAGCACTACCTTGACACGGTAGGGGTCACTGGTTCAATCCCAGTATCGCGCACGTCGGATCCTTCGGGGTCTGCTGCA
>NZ_JBIUUS010000009.1:0-121434 GCF_044742585.1 Kitasatospora sp. NPDC087861 | reverse complement strand
GCAGGACCGCCACACCAGGCGCGATTAGCTCAGCGGGAGAGCACTACCTTGACACGGTAGGGGTCACTGGTTCAATCCCAGTATCGCGCACAGTAACGGCCGGGGCCGTGACCCGTAAGGGTTGCGGCCCCGGCCGTTTTGGCGTTGTCGTGACCTCGGGCCGCAGGGCCGTCCGACCGTCAGGAAGAAGATCAGGAAAAGAGAAGAGCCGCGTACGGTCGCCCTCACCGACGTCCGTACGCGGCGTCTCCGCCTGCCGGGGCGCTCTGCGCACCACTCACGCCCGTCCGCGTGTCATTGCGGCCGCGGCCTCCCCGGCGGCACTGCTCCCCGTCCCCAGGGGACCAGTGCCCGTTCTGTGGCCGACCCCGTCGGGGCCGGCGTGATCTCAGCGGCCGATCAGATCGGCGACGGCCTGAGCCTGGTTCGCCATCTGGTCCCAGCCGCCGAACAACATCACCAGCAGCACCGCGCACGGCAGGGCCATGGCCAACGCCACGGCCGGGTGCCGGGTGGGCTGCTCCGTCGACCGGGACTGGGGGACGGCCGGCCGACGGCGGCGGGAGGTTCCCGTGAGCTGCGGTGCCATGCCCTTACTCCTGTGATCCGGTCGAGTTGGCGCGGTGGACGGCTTACCTCGGGGGACGAGCTCCCCGTCCACCGCTGAACACAACGCTATTGCTCAGGGGGCCGTCCGGGCGTCATGCCGTCGTACTGTTCCTCGGGCATCCCGGAGTATGACGCTCAGACCCAAGGCGTACTACCGCAGGGGGAGAGAGCCTTGCCCGCACCCCCGGGGGAACCCTGAGGGGCAACCCCGAGAAACGATTCGGCACCCCTATGACCTGCGGGTCAACGCAAGATCCGACAATCGCACGGCTGGTTGAGGCGTTGCGTATCAGCACACCGCAGTGGGCAGTCCGTAAGCTGTGCCAGACAGGAACTGACGATGCCCCACCCGACGGGGCCTCACCCACAGGCTGACGGGGAACGAAACATGGCGATGATGCGGCTGAGGCGTGAGGACCCCCGCATCGTCGGGCCGTACCGCCTGCACCGGCGACTGGGCGCCGGCGGCATGGGTGTGGTCTACCTCGGCTCCGACCGCCGCGGGCAGCGCGTCGCCCTCAAGCTGATCCGCGCCGAACTCGCCGAGGACCAGGAGTTCCGCACCCGCTTCGCCCGGGAGATCGCTGCCGCCTCCCGCATCCGGGGCGGCTGCACCGCCCGCGTCGTCGGCTCCGACATCGAGGCCGACCGCCCCTGGCTCGCCACCGCGTACGTGCCCGGGCCCTCGCTCTACAAGCGGGTCGGCGACGAGGGGCCGCTGAGCTGGCCCGAGGCCGCCCGGATCGGCGCCGCGCTCGCCGACGGGCTGGTCAAGGTGCACGAGGCCGGGGTCGTCCACCGCGACCTCAAGCCCTCCAACATCCTGCTGTCGCCCCGGGGCCCGCGCATCATCGACTTCGGCATCGCCTGGTCGCGCGGCGCCAGCACGCTCACCCACGTCGGTACCGCGGTCGGCTCACCCGGCTTCCTCGCGCCCGAGCAGGTGCGCGGCGCCGCCGTCACGCCCGCCACCGACGTCTTCGCCTTCGGGGCCACCCTCGCCTACGCGCTCACCGGGGACACCCCGTTCGGGTCGGGCGCGTCCTCCGAGGTCATGCTCTACCGGGTCGTCCACGAGGAACCCGACCTGTCGGCCGTACCGCCGCAGCTGGCACCGCTCATCCGGGCCTGCCTCGCCAAGGAATCCGCCGAACGGCCCGGCGCGGCCGCCCTGCACGAGCGGCTCAGCGAACTGGCGGCGCGCGGCGCGGCGACGGGAGCCGGCAGCGGCTCGCGCAGTGCACGGCCCGGCCACGGGCGGGCCGCAGCCCAGGCCTCGGCAGGCCCGACGGCCCCGTCCGCCCCCGACGGCGCGCGGCACGGCGTGCCCGCCCCCGGACGCTCCCCCGAACCCGCCGCCCCCGCGCGGGCCCGTGCCACGGCCGCAGCTGCGGCACGGCACCCGCAGGGAGCCACCGCCCCGCTCCCCCGGCCCGAGGCGACACCGGTGACCCGCCCGCTGCGGGCCCGGCCGCAGACCCCTCCCCCCGGCCGGCCCGGCGCCCCTGACCGGGGGCGTCCCCGGGACCGCCAGCACACCCCCGCCCCGGGCGGGCGGCCCGTCGGCGCGCGGCAGCGGCTGCTGCGGCAACGCCTCATCGTCTTCGTCACCGTGACGGTCGGTGTCGCGCTGGCCATCGCGGCCGCGCAGGGGTGCGAGAACCGCAGCAACCAGGGCCTGCGGCCCTCGGGAGGATCGACCGCCAGTGCGCCGGCCACGGCCGGTGAGCGGGCTCTGGCCGGGACCTCGGTGGACGGGGCCGCCGTGTCCTCCACCGCCGCCCGGCCCTCCGCCGCCGTCCAGTCCCCCGCCGCCGTCCCGTCCCCCGCCGCCACTCAGCCGTCGGCCACGCCGCTCGCGGCGGCCGCGCACGGCGGCGCGGGCGACAGCCCGTTGGCGCCGCCTCAGGGAGCGGGGCCGGTGGTGGACTGGCCCAACCGCAGCTACCCCGACGGGGCCGGCGGGCCCGGCATCGCGCTGCGGGACGGCCGATCGGTCGGGGCCGGCCCGCAGGTCGCCCTCAGCACCGTACTGCCGGCCCGGTACAAGGGCGCCCCGGCAGCGGTCGTCGTGCTGCGGCGGGCTGAAGGCTCGGTGCCCGTCGACCTCGTCCAACTCTTCACCTTCACCGGGGACACCCCGGTCGCCGCCACCTCCCGCACCTCGGCGGCCGACCCGCAGGCGACGGCCGCCTGGCGGCTCGACGGCGGGACGGTCGTGCGGGAGGAGCGGGTCGCCGCGACCGGCGCGGCCACCTCCACCCGCTACACCGTCCGCGCCGACGGCACGCTGGAGGAGTCCTGGCCCGGCGCCTCCACCTCCGGCCCCGCCACGCCGCCCCCGGCCGCCGCCCCGGCTCCGCCCACCGCCCCGGCAGGCTGAGCGCAGGAAGTCGGCTGATCGATTCTGCTGGCGACGGCGTAGCAGGAGACGGCGCCGGCGCGCCGGTAGAGCGGGTCGGCGCGGTCGGGCGAGAGCAGGACGGCGTCCACGCCGAGGGCGGCGGCACTGCGGAAGACGGCGCCGACCGTCTTGGGAGCTTTCGGGCGTGCGGATGTCGGTCGTCGACGGACGCCTGTGGAAGACGGCGATCGGCCAGCGTGGGGCTCGCGGGCCGGAGCGGCACCGTGGGGCCGGCGGTGGGGCTGGATCCGGGTTCGAGCGGCTCCCCTCTGCCGATCTGTTGACATGCACTCGCCATATGGGTTTAACCTGGCGGGCCTTACCACTCAGTAGCCTTGATGTTGGACCGGATCACGGGATGGCGCAATGGTGCCCTCGCGTCCGCGGTGAGGGGTTGCCCGTGGCACCCTTCCGAATTCGCTCATGCCCCGACCTGCACCACGATGCATACCGGAGAGTCCATGAGACCCCATTGCTCACTGACCGACGTCGTCATCGGGATCACCCCGTTCCACTTACCGGACGCCGGGCTCGCCGAAGCCGTCTGCCGTGCGGGCGCACTGGGCGTGCTGGACCTGGGAGTTGGTGATCGGCGGTCGCGCGAGGAGCTCGCCGGGCTGCGGGAGCGGGCCCCGGCCGGGTTCGGTGTCCGGGTGGGCCCCGGCTGCCGGATGGTTCCCGAGGAGCTCCGCTCCGCAGGGGGCGCCGGCCCGCAGGTGGTCGTGCTGGCGGTGGACACGCCCGGCTGGGACATGGCGGCGCTCCGTGCCGAGTACCGCCTGCTGGTCGAGGTGACGGACCTGGCGCAGGCCCTGGCCGCCGTCCGCGCCGGGGCCCACGGGCTGATCGCGCGCGGCTGCGAGAGCGGCGGCCGGGTCGGGGAGTTGAGCACGTTCGTGCTGCTGCAGCAGCTGCTGGCCGCGCCCGGGGTCGAGGCACCGGTCTGGGCCTGGGGCGGGATCGGGCCGCACACGGCGATGGCGGCCGTGGCCGGCGGGGCGGCCGGGGTGGTGCTGGACAGCCAGCTCGCGCTACTGGCGGAGTCGGCGGTTCCGGAGGAGATCGCGGCGGCCGTGCGCGGCATGGACGGTTCCGAGACCGTCGTGGTCGACGGGCGGCGCGTGCTGCGCCGCAGCCGGCCGGGCGCGGCCCCGCAGACAGACCTGACTGTCGGTCAGGACGGCTTCCTGGCCGAGCGGTTCGCCGAGCGCTGGGAGACGGTCCCACGCGCGGTGCGGGCCGTACGGGAGGCCGTCCTGGACGGCCTGCGGGCGGCGGCGGAGCCGGGTGCGGCGGCGGACCTGCTCGGGCCCGGGGCGCGGCTGGGCGAGGCGCTGGGCACTCGGCTGCCGGTGGTGCAGGGGCCGATGACCCGGGTCAGTGACCAGCCGGGATTCGCGGCGGCGGTGGCCGCGGCCGGGGCGTTGCCGTGCGTGGCGCTGGCGCTGGCCGGCGCGGAGCAGACCCGCGAGCTGCTCGCCCGGACCGCCGCGATGGTCGATGGACTCCCCTGGGGTGTCGGCGTGCTGGGATTCGCGCCGGAGGAGGTGCGCAGCGCACAGCTTGCGGAGGTCCTGGTCGCGAGACCCAGCCACGCGGTGATCGCCGGTGGGCGGCCGTCGCAGGCACGGGTGCTGGAGGAGGCGGGCATCCGCACCTTCCTGCACGTACCCTCGCCGGGGTTGCTGAGGCAGTTCCTGGAGGACGGGGCCCGCAGGTTCGTCTTCGAGGGTTCGGAGTGCGGCGGGCATGTCGGGCCGCGGCACAGCTTCCCGCTCTGGGAGGCGCAGTTGGCGGTCCTGGAGGACTTCCTGGCCGCCGCGCCGGCTGACCCGCAGGTGGAGGTGCTCTTCGCGGGCGGCGTGCACGACGCGCGCTCCGCGGCGATGGTGGCGGCGATGGCCGCGGCGCCGGCGGCCCGGGGGGTCGCCGCGGGGGTGCTGATGGGCACGGCGTACCTGTTCACCGAGGAGGCGGTGGCCTGCGGGGCGGTGCGGCCGCAGTTCCAGCGGCAGGTGCTGGCGGCGCGCGGGACGGAGCTGCTGCAGACGGCGCCCGGGCACGCCACCCGCTGTGTGCCGAGCCCCTTCACGGTGGAGTTCCGCCAGGCGCGCGAGCGGTTGCGGGCGGAGGGGGTGCCGGACCGGGAGGCCTGGGAGCAGCTGGAACGGCTGAACGTCGGCCGGCTGCGGATCGCCGCCAAGGGCGTCGACCGGGTGGCGGGGGCGCTGACCGAGGTGGACGAGCAGGGGCAGCTGGACCAGGGCATGTTCATGGCCGGGCAGGTCGCGGTGCTGCGCTCGGCCACCACGACGCTGGCCGAGCTGCACGCCGCGGTGAGCACCGGGGCGGCCCGCTTCCTGGCCGCCCGGGCCGTGGAGCTGACGGAGCGCCTGGGCCTGCTCCCCCTCGCCGAACCGGAGCCGGCGCCCGCGCCGCTGGACATCGCGGTGATCGGCATGGCGGGCATGTTCCCGCAGGCTCCCGACCTGCCCGCGTTCTGGGCGAACGTGGTGGGCGGGGTGGACGCGGTGACCGAGGTGCCGGCCGAGCGCTGGGACCCGGCGCGCTACCACGCGGCGGACGGCGGGCCCGGCACCACGCCGTCCAAGTGGGGCGGCTTCCTGCCGCGGATCCCCTTCGACCCGCTGAGCTACGGCATCCCGCCCACCGCGCTGGGCAGCATCGAGCCGGTGCAGCTGCTGGCGCTGGAGGCGGCGCGCCGGGCGCTGCTGGACGCCGGGTACGACGGCGGCGGAGAGGGCGGCGGCCGGGCCTTCGAGCGCTCGCGGACCAGCGTGGTGTTCGGCGCGGAGGCGGGCAGCGACCTCTCGAACGCCGGGGTGCTGTCGGCGGTGCTGCCCGCCTACCTGGACACGGTCCCGGAGGCGATCGCGCAGCAGCTGCCGAAGCTCACCGAGGACTCGTTCCCCGGCATGCTGGCCAATGTCATCTCCGGGCGGATCGCCAACCGGCTGGACCTGGGCGGCGCCAACTTCACGGTCGACGCGGCGTGCGCCTCCTCGCTGGCGGCGTTGGACGTGGCGTGCAGGGAACTCGTCGCGGGCGCCAGCGACCTGGTGCTGTGCGGCGGAGCGGACCTGCACAACGGGATCAACGACTACCTGCTCTTCGCCTCGGTGCACGCGCTCTCGCCGACCGGCAGCTCCCGCCCGTTCGACGCGTCGGCGGACGGGATCGCACTCGGCGAGGGGGTGGGCTGTCTGGTGCTGAAGCGGCTGGCGGACGCGGAGCGCGACGGCGACCGGGTGTACGCGGTGGTGCAGGGGATCGGCAGCGCGAGTGACGGCCGGTCGCTGGGCCTGACGGCTCCCCGGCCCGAGGGGCAGCGGGCAGCGCTGGAGCGCGCCTACCGCAGTGCCGGGATCGGGCCGGCCGAGGTGGGACTGGTGGAGGCGCACGGCACCGGGACGGTGGTCGGCGACCGTACCGAACTGGCCACGCTGAGCGCGGTCTTCGCGGAGGCGGGTGCGGCGCCGCAGAGTTGCGCGCTGGGGTCGGTGAAGTCGCAGATCGGACACACCAAGTGCGCGGCCGGTCTGGCCGGGCTGATCAAGGCCTCGCTGGCGCTGTACACCGGGATCAAGCCGCCGACGCTGCACCTGACGCAGCCGAACTCGGCGTGGCAGGAAGACGTCAGCCCGTTCGCGTTCCACGCCGAGGCCCGGCCGTGGGTCGCACCGCCCGCCGAACGGGTGGCCGGTGTCAGCGCGTTCGGTTTCGGCGGCACCAACTTCCACGCCGTGCTGCGCGGTTACGACGGACCGCCGCCGGTGCACGGGCTGCAGGAGTGGCCGGCCGAGCTCTTCACCTTCCGGGGCACCGATCGGGCACGGGCGCTGCGCACAGTGGCGGAGCTGCTGCGGCAGGTGGAGGCGGACGGGTCGCCGTGGCGGCTGCGCGACCTGGCACTGACCGCCGCCGAGCGGGCGGAGTCGGCGGCCGGGCCCGTCCAGGTGGCGGTGGTGGCCTCGGACGTCGCGGAGCTGGCCGCGCTACTGCGGCTGGCGATGGCGGGGCAGGGCGACTCGGCGGCCGGGCTGCACCTGGCCGAGCCGGACGGCGCGGGACTGGGCGAGGCGGCACAGGGCGGGGCGGCGCAGGGCGAGGTGGCAGGCGGGGCGGCGCCGGGCGAGGTGGCAGGCGGGGCGGCGCCGGGCGAGGTGGCGTTCCTCTTCCCCGGGCAGGGCAGCCAGCGTCCGGGAATGTTCGCGGAGCTGTTCTCGGCGTTCCCCGCAGTGCGGCGGCATCTGCGGCTGGGGCAGGCGTACGCGGACGTGCTGTACCCGCCGATGGCCTTCACGCCGCAGGCACGCGAACGGCAGCGTGCCGCGCTGACCGACACCACCGTGGCCCAGCCCGCGCTCGGGATGACCGGCCTGGCGGCGTACGAGCTACTGGGGCTCGCGGGGGTGCGTCCGCAGCTGGCGGCCGGCCACAGCTACGGTGAGCTGGTGGCGCTGTGCGCGGCGGGCGCGCTGGCGGCCGAGGACCTGCCCTCGATCAGCGCGGATCGTGCGCGCGCGATCCTGGACGCGGTCGGCGAGGGCGGCGACCCAGGGTCGATGGCCGCGGTGGCGGCCGGCGCCGAGCAGGTCGAGCAGGTGCTGGTGGCCGCCGGGCTGGCGGGTCGCGTGGTGGCGGCGAACCGCAACTCACCGCGCCAGACGGTCGTCTCCGGTGGGACGCCGGAGCTGACGGCCGCGGTGCGACTGCTGGCGGAGGCCGGGTACGGCGCGAAGCGGCTGCCGGTCGCGTGCGCCTTCCACAGCCCGCTGGTCGCGGGCGCGGGCGAGCGGTTCGCCCGGGCGCTGACCGACCGCACGGTGCGTAGCCCGGAGTTCCCGGTCTGGTCGAACCGCACGGCCGCGCGCTATCCGGCGGATCCCGCCGCGGTGCGTGGCGAGCTCGCCGCGCAGCTCGGCGCCCCGGTGCGCTTCGCGGAGCAGATCGAGGCGATGTACGAGGCGGGCGCCCGGGTGTTCGTCGAGGCCGGCCCCGGGTCGGTGCTGACCCGGCTGGTCTCGGCGGTGCTGGGCGACCGGCCGCACCGGGCGGTCTCGGTGGAGGGGCGGCGCGGCGGCCTGCACGGCTTTCTCGACGCGCTGGCCGAGCTGGCCGTCGCCGGACTGCCGGTGCGTACCGGCCGGTTGCTGCGCGGCCGTGACGCGGTGGCCGCGGGCCGGACGCGGAGCACGCGCCGGCCGGGCTGGACGGTGGACGGGCAGCTGGTGCGCACCGCCGCCGGAGAACTTCTGCCCGGTGCGCTGGCACCGGCCCGACCCGTACCTGGAGCCCTCATGACGACGCAGGAACCGCACGCGAACGGTCAACAGTCTGCTGGGGACGCCCTGGTGTCGGAGTTCCTGCGGAGCAGCCGGGAGATGATCGCGGCTCAGCGGGACGTGCTGCTCACGTACCTCGGCGGGTCGGGCGTCGCGCCGGCCGTCCCGCTGCCGGTCCCGCCGACGCCGTACCCGGTGACGCAGGTCCTGCCGATGCCGGTCAGAGCGGCGGCCCTGCCCGAGTCCGCCGCCGCACCCGCTGCCGGGCCGGTGGCTCAGCCGCAGGACGGGGCGCGGCCCGCCCTCGATGAGGCCGACGTACTGCGCACGGTGGTCGAGGTGATCAGCGAACGCACCGGCTACCCGGCCGACATGATCGAACCCGACCTGGACCTCGAAGCCGACCTCAGCATCGACTCGATCAAGCGCACCGAGATCATCGGCCAACTCGCCCGCCGGCTGGCCGCCGGCCCGGGCGGCGAGCTCGTCACGCTCGGCGACGAGGGGCTGGAGCGGCTTTCCGGCGCCCGCACCGCCGCCGCCATCACCCGCTGGCTGACCGACCGGCTGGACGGGGCCGCTCCCGAGCGCAGGCCGGCCCCGGAGTCAACGGTGGCAGCAGCGTCGGCAGCGGAGCTTCCCGAGCCGTCGGACGTCGTCGGTGACGAGCCCGCCCGCCTGGAGTTCGCCGCCGTGCCGCTGGCCGGGCCCGCCCTGGCACCCCAGTCGCTGGCCGGCCGGCGCTTCGCCGTGCTGGGCTCGGACGGCGGCGCGGTCGCCGAGGCCCTGGCGGCGCGGCTCACCGCGGCCGGGGCGCAGCTGCTGGCCCTGGACGCCGGGCACCAACTGTCCACGGCAGACGGCCCGGTGGACGGTGTGCTGCTGCTGGACCCGCTCCGCGAGGACGGTGCGCCGGTGCTGCCGGGCCTTGTGCCCGCGCTCCAGAGCGCCTTGGCCGGCGCTCCCCGCTGGCTGCTCGGCGCCCGCACCGCGGCACCGGCCGGCCGCGGCCGGACGGACGGACTGCGCGGGCTGTTCCGCACCGTGAGTCGCGAGTACCCGCAGACCACCGCCCGGCTGGTCGAGTTCGGCCTCGGGGTCGGTCCGGCGCAGGTGGCGGACGCGCTGGTCGGCGAGCTGCTGGCCGAGGACCGCGAGCCGGTGGTGCTGCACGGGCCGGACGGACGCCAGGGCCTGGCGCTGGTGGAGCGCGGCCTAGGGGTGCTGGGCAGTACCGGGGCAGGGCCGGCCGGTGACGGAGTGGCGGAGGCCGCCGCGCTGGGTCTGGACCGCGACGCGGTGGTGCTGCTGGTCGGCGGGGCGCGCGGAATCACCGCGCGGTTCGCCGCGGCCCTCGCGGCGGCCTCGCGCTGCCGCCTGGAACTGCTGGGCCGCACCGCGCCGCCGGAGGGCGTCGAGGCCCCGACGGTGGCCGCCGCCCAGGACCGGTCGGCGCTGCGGGCCGTGCTCGCCCGGCAGGGTGTGCCACTGGCCGACGTCGACCGCACCGCCGCCGGGCTGCTGGCCGGGCGCGAGATCGCGGCGACGCTCGACGAGCTGTCCGCGCTGGGCTCGACGGCTCGCTACCAGGTCGTGGACGCGGCCGATCCGGCGGCCCTGCGGCAGGCGGTCAAGGAGGTGTACGCGGAACACGGCCGGCTGGACGGCGTCGTCTTCGCCGCGGGCGTGATCGAGGACAAGGTGCTCGCCGAGAAGGACCCGCAGTCGTTCCGGCGGGTCTTCGCCACCAAGGCGGACGGCGCGCGGGCCCTGCTCGACGCGCTGGCCGAGCTGCCGGCCGGGCCGCGCTTCACGGTGCTCTTCGGCAGCATCGCCGCCGCCCTGGGCAACCGCGGGCAGGCCGACTACGCGGCGGCCAACGACGCGCTGGAGGAGCTGGGCGCCCGCTGGTCGGACCGCACCGGGCGCCGGGCGCTGACCGTCCACTGGGGCCCGTGGGCACCGTCCGGCCCGCACGGCGGCATGGTCTCGCCGGAGCTGGCCCGGGACTACGCCCGCCGGGGCGTGCGGCTGATCGACCCGGGTGCGGGCACGCTGGCGCTGCTGCGCGAGCTGGCCTGGGGCGAGGAGTCGGTCCGGTCCGTGGTCTACACCGCCTCGGGCTGGTGAGGGGAGCGGTGACCGGCACTCAACTGCCGCCAGTGGCCGTGGTGGGCATGGCGGTGCTGCTGCCCGGTGCCCCGGACCTCGCGACGTACTGGCAGAACCTGGTGGGCGGCGTCGATGCGATCACCGACGTCCCCGAGGGCCGCTGGGACGCGGACTACTACGACCCGGCGGCGGCCGCCGGACCGGCCGCGCCGGACCGGCTGTACTGCCGGCGCGGCGGCTTCGTGGACCAACTGGCCGAGGTGTGTCCGACCCGGTTCGGCATCATGCCGACCTCGGTGCCCGGCACCGAGCCCGACCAGTTGATCGCGCTGCAGGTCGCCGCCGCCGCCATCGCCGACGCGGGCGGCCCGGAGCGGCTGCCCGATCGCGACCGGGTCGGCGTGGTGCTGGGCCGGGGCGGCTACCTGACGCCGGGCCTGGTCCGGCTCGACCAGCGGGTCCGCGGTGCCCACCAGCTGGTGCGCACCCTCGGCGAGCTGCTGCCCGAGCTGACCGCCGGCCAACTCGACCGGGTGCGGGCCGCGTTCACCGACCGGCTCGGCCCGGACCGGCCGGAGTCGGCGATCGGCCTGGTGCCCAACCTCGCGGCCTCCCGGCTGGCCAACCGGCTCGACCTGCGCGGCCCCGCGTACACGGTGGACGCCGCCTGCGCGTCGTCGCTGGTCGCGGTGGACCAGGCGGTCGGCGAGCTGGCGAGCGGGCGCTGCGACCTGGTGCTGGCGGGCGGCGTGCACCACTGTCACGACGTCACGCTGTGGAGCGTGTTCGCGCAGCTGCGGGCGCTCTCCCGGAGCCAGCGGATCCGCCCGTTCCACCGGGGCGCCGACGGGCTGCTGATCGGCGAGGGCACCGGTGTGGTGGTGCTCAAGCGGCTCGCCGACGCGCAGCGCGACGGCGACCGGGTGTACGCGGTGATCCGCGGCACCGGCGTGGCGAGCGACGGCCGGACCGCAGGGCCGGCCACCCCCGACCCGGGTGGCCAGAGCCGGGCGGTGCGGGCGGCCTGGCGGGCGGCCGGACTCGACCCGGCGGCCGGCGGCGCTCTCGGCCTGCTGGAGGCCCACGGCACCGCGACCCCGGCCGGGGACGCGGCCGAACTCGCCACGCTGGCCGAGGTTTTCGGCCCTGCGATGGCGGGTGAGGAGCGAGCGGTGCTCGGTTCCGTGAAGTCGATGATCGGCCACACCATGCCGGCCGCCGGCGTCGCCGGACTGGTCAAGGCGGCGCTGGCCGTGCACCACGCGGTCCTGCTGCCCACCCTGCACTGCGACGAACCGCACCCCGCGCTGGCCCGCACCCGGTTCCGGACCGTCGACACCGCGCAGCCCTGGGAGACCGCCGACGGCACGCCCCGTCGCGCCGGGGTGAACGCCTTCGGCTTCGGCGGGATCAACGCCCACGTGGTGCTGGAGCAGGCCCCGGGCCCGGCCCGGGTAGGCGCGGCAGCCGTGCGACCCACCGCGGTCGTGGCCGACACGGCCGTACGGACCACCGCGGTCGTGGCCGAACCCGAGCGGGTGCTGCGGCTCGCCGCCGACGGGCCCGAGCAGCTCGCGGAGCTGCTCGCGGCCGACGACCGCGCGCTGCTCGCCGCAGGCCTGCCCGAGCCGGGCGGCCCCGCGCCGCGCTGCCGAGTGGCGATCGCCGACCCGACCGGAAAGCGGCTGGCGCTGGCTCGCCGCGCGGTCGCCAACGGACGGGCCTGGCGCGGGCGCAGCGACGTCTGGTTCGCGCCCGAGCCGCTGCTCGCCGCCGATCAGGGAGGCCGGGCAGGCCGGGTGGCGTTCCTCTTCCCGGGCCTGGAGGCCGAGTTCGCCCCGCGGGTGGACGACGTCGCCGACCACTTCGGCCTGCCCCGCCCCGTCCTGGCGGGCGGCGTGGGCGACATCGGGCGGCACGGCGTCGGGGTCTTCGCCGTCGGCCGGCTGCTCGACGCGGCCCTGCGCCGGATCGGCGTGCGGCCGGACGCCGTGGCCGGACACAGCGTCGGCGAGTGGACGGCGATGGCCGCCGGCGGCCTCTACTCCGGCGCCTCGGTGGACGCCTTCCTGGAGGCGTTCGACCCCGACACGCTCCGCGTCCCGGGGCTCGCCTTCGCCGCGCTCGGCGCCCCGGCCGCACGGGTGTTCGACGCGCTGGCGACGGTGGACGGCATGTCGCAGGTCGTGCTGTCGCACGACAACGCGCCGCAGCAGTCGATCGTCTGCGGTCCGGAGCGGCCCGTCGCCGAGCTGGTGCGCTGGTTCCGCGCGCACGGCGTGCTGGGCCAGGTGCTGCCGTTCCAGTCCGGCTTCCACACGCCGATGCTGGCCCCGTACCTGGCGCCGATCCAGCGGGCGGCCGAGGGATTCGAACTCCACCGGCCGACCGTGCCCGTCTGGTCCGGCACGACGGCCGCACCCTTCCCGGCCGCCGAGGCCGAGGTGCGCGCCCTGTTCCTCCGTCACCTGGTCCAGCCGGTGCGGTTCCGGCCGCTGGTCGAAGCCCTGTACGCGGCCGGCTTCCGCGCGTTCGTCCAGCTGGGCAGCGGGCAGCTCGCCTCGCTGGTGGGCGACACGCTGGGCGACCGGGAGCACCTGACGGTCGCGGCGAACTCCCCGCACCGCGACGGGATGGCCCAGCTGCGCCGGGTCGCCGCCGCGCTCTGGGCGGACGGCGCCGAACCGGACACGGACGCGCTGCGGCCGGCGGGTGCCCGCGCGGCGGTGGCCGGCGCCGGGGTGGCGGAACGGGCGCACCCGGCGGTACGGCTGGACCTCGGCGGTGCGCTCGTCTCGCTGGACGCGGCCGCGCTCGGCGGGCTCCGCGCCGAACTGGTCGCCGGGGCGCGGAAGTCGAGCCCGCCCGCGGCGCCGCCGCACCGGCCGGGCCCGGGCGGTGCGGACCTCGCCGCGCTGGCCGACCGCTTCCCGGTGGCGGCCGAACTCGACGCGCTGCTGCGCGACACCGAACGGGCCGCAGTCGAACTGCTCGGCGCGGGGCGGCCCGTGAGCGAACCGCCCCGGCCGGTGAGCGATCGGCCGCGGTCGCTGACCGACCGGACGCGGTCCGTGCGCACCAGCAGCGTGCACATCTCGTGTGACGCCATGCCCTACCTGCGCGACCACTGCTTCTTCCGGCAGCGCCCCGACTGGCCCGACCTGGCGGACCGCTGGCCCGTCGTCCCGGCCACCACGATCGTGCAGCACCTGATGGACGCCGCCGAGCGGGCCGAGCCCGGCCGAGTGGCCGGCGGTGTGCGGGAGATGCGGTTCGGGCAGTGGGTGCCGGCCGCGACACCGATGGACGTGCAACTCACCCTGCAGGAGGCCGGCCCGGGCCTGTACACCGCGTCGTTCGGCGAATACGCGCGCGGCACGGTCGAACTGACGGATCGTCACGATCCGCCGCCGGCCCCCTGGCCGGTGGACCCGGGAGGCGAGCGCACCCCGGAGCTGACGGCAGCCGGGCTGTACGAGGAGCGGTGGATGTTCCACGGCCCGGCGTT
Source organism: Kitasatospora sp. NPDC087861 (assembly GCF_044742585.1). Taxonomy (NCBI): domain Bacteria; kingdom Bacillati; phylum Actinomycetota; class Actinomycetes; order Kitasatosporales; family Streptomycetaceae; genus Kitasatospora; species Kitasatospora sp. NPDC087861. Next base: position 107,495 of record NZ_JBIUUS010000009.1, on the reverse strand, counting down.
CCAGGGGCTGACCGAGCTGACCGCGCTCGGCGAGCGGCACGTACGCGGCGTGATCACCGCGCCGCCCGCCCCCGGCGCGCTGCTGGACAACGTCGGCCAGCTGCTCGGCTACTGGATCATGGCCACCCACACCGAGCGCACCGTCGTCTTCCCCGTCGGCCTGCGGCAGCTCCGCTTCCACGGACGACCGCCGCGGCCCGGCACCGAGCTCCACTGCCACATCCGGATCACCGAACTCACCGACACCACCCTCGAAGCCGACGTGCAGCTGCAGTCGGGCGGCACGGTCTGGGCCCAGCTACGCGGCTGGCAGGACCGCCGCTTCGACAGCCACCCCGAGGCCCGCCCGGTCGAGCGGTTCGTCGAGCGCAACACCCTCTCGACGCCGCAGCGCGGCGGCTGGGTGCTGCTGCACGAGCGCTGGCCCGACCTCGCCTCCCGCGACCTGATCATGCGCAACCACCTGGGTGCCGCCGAACGGGCCCGGTACGAGCAACAGCCGCCGCGCGGCCGCCGGGCGTGGCTGCTGGGGCGGATCGCGGTGAAGGACGCGGTGCGGCGGTGGCTGTGGGAGCAGGGCGAGGGTCCGGTGTTCCCCGCCGAGATCGAGGTGCGCGACGACCCGGGCGGCCGACCCCGGGTGGTCGGGCTGCACGGCCGACAGGTCCCCGAACTCGACGTCTCCCTCGCGCACCGGGACGAGGTGGCGGTCGCCCTCGTCCGGCCGCCCGGGGCCGCCGGCGGGACGGGCCCGGGCATCGGCCTGGAGGAGGTGGCGGACCGTCCGGCCCAGCCGCAGCCGCTCGCGCCAGGTCCGGCGGAGCTGGCTCTGCTGGCGACCTGCCGCGCGGCCCACGGCGGCACCGAGACGCTCTGGTTCACCCGCTTCCGGGCCGCGAAGGAGGCGGTGGCCAAGGCCGAGGGCACCGGACCCCGGGGTCTGCCACGCGACTTCACGGTCGTCCGCGCCGATCCGACCGCCCTGCTGGTCAGGGTCGCCGGGCCCGGCGGCCCACGTGCCCACCGGGTGCGCTGCACGCTGGTCGGCGGCCCGCCCGGCCTCCCGGACCGCCGCTACGTCGTGGCCTGGACCACGGACGACGCCGAGAGCCAGCACACCGAGAACCGCACCACCGAGAACGACCTCGTGGTGGACCACCTTGCCGAGACGCACGAAGGGGCAGTGACCAAGTGACCGTCAGCGAGCAGACCATGGAGCAGCGCCCGCCCACCGAGCAGGAGATTCTCGGCGAGATCGCCGGCATGCTGGCCACCGTGCTCGGCGAGTACGGCCTCGACGAGGCCGAGGTCACCATGGAGGCCCGATTCACCGAGGACCTCGAACTGGAGAGCATCGACCTGGTGACCCTGGCCGGGAAGCTCCAGGAACGCTGGGGCGCCCGGATCAACTTCGCCGAGTTCATCGCGGGCATGGAGCTCGAGGAGATCATCGGCCTGACGGTGGGCCGGTTGGTCGGCTACGTCGCGGACCGGCTGCGGACCGCGGAGCTGAGCTGACCATGGTCTTCATCGACCTCGACGGACTCAGTTTCCACGTGCAGCGGCTCGGCCCGCAGGACGCGGGCCCGCCCGCCGCGACCGTCGTCCTGCTGCACGGGCTGCTCACCGACAGCCTCGCCAGCTACTACTTCACCCTGGCCCCCACGCTCGCCGCCGCCGGGGTGGAGGTGCTGATGTACGACCAGCGCGGCCACGGCCGCACCGGGCGGCCGCCGACCGGCTACCGGCTGGAGCGGTTCGTCGACGACCTGGAAGCCCTGCTGGACCGGTGGGAGGTGACCGGGCCCGTCCACCTGCTGGGCAACTCCTTCGGCGGCACGGTGGCGTTCGGCCTCGCCGCCCGGCGGCCGGAGCAGGTCGTCGGCATCCTGGCCATCGAGTCCGAGCCGGCCACCGCGGCCTGGGCCGCCAAGCTGGACGGCATCCTGCGGCGGGCCGAGACCGAGCTGGTCAAGAAGTCCACACTGGCCTGGGTGGCGGCGAAACGCGGCCGGCACACCGCCCGGCTCGCCCGCTCGGCCGGCACGATCCTGGCCGAGACCTCGCTGGCGCGGGAGATCCCCGCCAGCCGGCTGCCCGACGAGGCGCAGCTGCGGGCGATCCGCTGCCCGGTGCTGGCCGTCTACGGCACCCGGTCCGATCTGGCCGCCCAGGCCGCCTGGCTGGACGGGCTGCTGCCCGACTGCCGCAGCACCTTCGTCCCCGGGCAGGAGCACTCCGTCCTGATCGAGACCCCGGACGTGGTCCGCGAACTCGCGTTGTCCTGGCTGCGCGAGCAGGGCGCGGAGCTGCGCGGCCGGGCCGCCGACCCGCCCGTTCGCGAAGCCGTCCGGAAGCCTGCCCGGGGAGCCGTCCGGTGAGCCGCTTCCTCTTCGTCGTCCCGCCGCTGGTCGGACACGTGAACCCGGCCGTGGGCGTCGCGGCCGAGCTGGCCGCCCGCGGGCACACGACGGCCTGGGCGGGGCTGCCCGAGGTGGTCGGCGCGCTCGCCGGCCCGGATGCCGAGGTCTTCCCCTGCGCCGTCCCCGCGGCGGACGAGGCGCAGCGGCCACCGGAGCTGCGCGGGCCGGCGGCGCTGAAGTTCCTGTGGGAGGACTTCCTGGTCCCGCTCGCCGAGGCGATGGCCCCCGGCGTGGCGGAAGCGGTGCGGCGCTTCGGCCCCGACGTGGTCGTGGTGGACCAGCAGGCGGTCGCCGGCGCGCTGGTCGCCGAGCGGCTCGGCCTGCCGTGGGCCACCTCGGCGACCACCTCGGCCGAGTTCGCCGGCGCGCTGGACGGCATGCCCCTGGTGGACGCCTGGATCTCCGGCCTCCTCGCCGACCTGCGCAAGCTCATCGGTGCCCCGGACGGGACGGCCGACCCGCGGTTCTCCCCGCTGCTGACCCTCGCCTTCACCACCGCGGAGCTCGCCGGGCCCGTCGCGTCACCGGCGGGCCCGATCCGGTTCGTCGGCCCGTCCATCACGAGCCGCCCGACGGCCCCGCCGTTCCCCTGGGACTGGCTGGCCCCGGACCGCGCGACGGTGCTGGTCAGCCTCGGTACGGTCAACACCGACACGGGCGCCGCGTTCCTGACGGCCGCTCGGCAGGCACTGCGGGCCCGCGCCGAGCGGCTGCAGGCGGTGATCGTCGACCCGGGCGGGGCCCTGGGGAGCCCCGCACCCGACCCCGATGTCCTGGTACTGCCCTCCGTACCGCAGGTGCGGTTGCTGGCCCGCACCGCCGCCGTGGTCTGCCACGCCGGTCACAACACCGTCTGCGAGGCACTGTGGCACGGCGTCCCGCTGGTGGTCGCCCCGATCCGGGACGACCAGCCGGTGGTGGCCGGCCAGGTGGCGGCGGCCGGAGCCGGCGTCCGGGTGCGCTTCGGCCGGGCCGACGCGGCCCGGCTCGGCCAGGCGCTGGACGCGGTGCTCGACGATCCCGCCCACCGGGTCGCGGCGCGCCGGATCGGCGCCTCCTTCCGGTCGGCGGGCGGCGCGGCCGCGGCCGCCACCCACCTCGAACAGCTGCTGCCCGCGGGCCCGCAGCAGACGGACAGGGAGACCCGATGACCACGACCGAAGCAGGCTCGCCGGCACCCGGCCCGTCCGCAGCTCGCCCGTCCACGGGCAAGGCGGCGGCCCGCGCCGAGCGGGTCGCCGCGCTCCGTCCCGGCTACCAGGCCGACCTGGCCGACGGCACCGACCGGTTCTTCGAACCGCGCCGCACCGACTGCCCGTGGTGCGGCTCCACCCTGCTGCGGGTCCGCCTGCGCACCCGCGACCTGCTGCAGCACAAGCCGGGGCAGTTCGTGCTGGACGAGTGCCGGGACTGCGGGCACGTCTTCCAGAATCCCCGACTGACCGGTGCCGGACTGGAGTTCTACTACCGCGACTTCTACGACGGCCTCGGCGAGCAGCGGCTCGGCGGGGTGTTCGCGACCCGGGCCGGGGTCTACCGGAGCCGCGCCCGGTCGGTGGCCCCGTTCACCACCGCGCCGAGCAGGTGGCTGGACGTCGGGACGGGACACGGGCACTTCTGCGAGAGTGCCCGCGAGGTCTTCCCCGACACGCCATTCGACGGCCTGGACCTCAGCGAGGGCGTTCAACTGGCCGAGCGGGAGGGCCGGTTGGCCCGCGGCTTCCGCGGCTCCTTCGCCGAGCTGGCGCCCACCATGGCCGGGCGGTACGAGGTGGTGAGCATGTTCCACTACCTGGAGCACAGCACGGACCCGGCGCGGGAACTGGCGGCCGCGCGGGAGGCGCTGCGCCCCGGCGGGTTCCTGCTGATCGAGGTCCCCGACCCGCAATGCCGCTTCGCCCGGTTGCTGGGCCGCTGGTGGCTGCCCTGGCTGCAGCCGCAGCACCTGAACCTGATGCCTGCGGCCAACCTGCGCCGCCGCCTCGGCGAGTTGGGCTTCGACGTGGTGCTGGAAGCGCACGGCGAGCCGCACGACCCGGTGGACCTGCTGGCCGCCTGCTGGCTGCTGCTGGACGCCGTCGCACCGCGCGAGGACGTGCCATGGCTGCCGGGGGCGCCGCCCGGGCGGCTGCGGCGGCTGCTGCGCGGCGCCCTCTTCCTGGCCGGCGCCCCGGTGCTGCTGCCGGCAACCGTGCTCGACCGCCTGGTCGCCCGCTTCGCCGGACGCGCGCGGCTGTCCAACGCCTACCGCCTGCTCGCCCGCCGGGACGCGGCGCCGGACCAGCAGGTGCCGTAGGAGCCGTCGGTGGCCTGCTGCTCGCCCTGGGCGCCGATCCGGGGCGGCCGCCCGTGCGGACCCCCGTTTTCGCCGCCGGTGGTTACGGCGGCGGATCGGTGAGGTCACGCAGGGCCAGCTCGACCCTGATCTCCTCGACGTCCAGGAGCAGCTGCAGTCGGCGCAGGACGATGTCGTCGATGCTGCGCTGGTCCCGCAGGCGGATCAGGGCGCCGCGTTTGACGTCGATCAGGGCGCGGCGCAGTTCGAGCCCGGCACGCGCGCCGGAATCGTCCAGTGGTTCCGCGTCCTCGGCGGCGTACTGGCGCAGTTCGCTCAGGATGGCCTCGGCGGTCCTCGGCGGCGTTTGCAGGCGCTCGGCGTGCTCGGGGAGGGCTTCCATCGCGGCGGCGGCGATGTGGCGGTGGGCGCGGCGTTCCTCGGTGGTCTCCTCGGGATCTCCGTGCAGTCCGGACCAGCGGATCACCGCAGGCATGGTCGTCCCCTGGAGGACCAGTGTGACCAGGATGACGGTGACGGCGGTGAAGACCAGCAGACCGTGTCCCGCGAGCGGCCGGCCTGCGGTGGTGGTGGCCGGGACGCCGAGGACGGCTGCCAGCGACACGGCCCCGCGCACCCCGCTCCAGGCGAGTGGGAACCTCTGCCGGGCACCGGCACGCAGTGTGCGCTGGATGGGGCGGCGGTCGACGGCGCGGATGAGGTAGGGCACCGAGTACAGCCACAGCAGGCGGGTGGCGATCACGACGCCGCTGACCAGCAAGGCGGTGATGGCCGCGTGTCCCGGAGAGACGGAGCCGATCGCGCTGACGATGGCGGGTGTCTGAATGCCGACCAGGACGAAGAGAGCGCTGTTGAGGATGGAGGTGCTCACCTCCCAGAAGCAGGTGATCTGCACTCTCGCGCCCGCGCTGATCACCTTGGGGCCCGCCTGACTGAGGATGAGACCACAGGTGACCACCGCCAGGACGCCGGAGACGCCCACGGCCTGCGCGGGCAGATAGGTGGCGAACGGGGTGAGCACGCCCAAGGCGTTCTCCACCGTGCGGTCACGCAACCGCCTGCGCAGGGCCACCACGGCGGCGGCACATGCGGAGCCGATCGCGGCACCGCCCACGTAGGCGAGCAGGAATCGCACGGCGGTACCCGACCAGCTGACGGCCAGTTGCTGAACGGCGACGCCGACCACCACCGTGTACAGGGCGAGCGCGGTGCCGTCGTTGATCAGGCTCTCCGCCCGGAGGATGGTCCGGACCCTGCGGGGCAGCTTCCGGGCGACCGTCGCCACGGCGATGGCGTCGGTGGGGGCGACGACAGCACCCAGGACCCAGGCGAGCGGCCAGGAAAGGCCCAGCGCGTGCCCTACCGCGGCCACGGCGGCAGCGGTGGCCAGCACCAGGCCGGTCCCGAGCAGCACGATGGCGCGCAGGTTCGTCCGGATCTCACGGAGCGAGGTGGTCAGCGACTCCCAGTAGAGCAGTGGGGGCAGGAACAGCAGCAGGACCACCTCGGGAGGCAGGGCCAGCCTGTGGAAGTCGGGGGTCAGGCCGATCAGGCAGCCGCCCGCCACCAGCAGGACCGGCTCGTTCCACTGCAGGCGGCGAGCCAGCCACGTCATGGTCAGCACGGCCGCGAGGACCACCACGGTGACTTCCAGGCCACGCATCCGGCACCGCCTTCCTGCTGGGGCGAGTAGCCCTCGCCCTCGTGACCGGCTGCTCCCCGATGCCCGCCGGGTACCGCTCCTCCCATACTGGACAGCTGTCGGCCTTCGGCGACGGAAGGCGGGCGACGACGGCCGAGAAGGCAGCCAGGCAGCGGACATGGCGGAGGCGCCGCCTGAGCGGGGTCCTGCCAAGATCCGGCACTCCGCTCCGGGGGGCGACACTCGGCGCGGCAGGAGTGATCCGCCGGGTTGGCGGAGCGTGGGCGCCCATGAGTTGCCCTGAGTGACCTACTGGACCAGCTCACCTCGCGGGCGGGTCGCGTAGAAGGCCACCGCCGAGGCTGCTGCGACGTTGAGCGAGTCGACACCGGCATCCATCGGGATGCGGACATGCTCGTCGACCGAAGCGAGTGTGTCGGCGGCGAGGCCCGTACCCTCCGTGCCGAAAACCAGGGCGAGCTTCTCGTCGTTCCGCGCAGCGAGTTCGTCGAGGGTGATCGCCTGGTCGCTCAGGCACAGTGCCGCGACCGTGAAGCCTGCGGAACGCAGGATCTCGATGTCCTTCGGCCAGGCCTCCAGACGAGTCCACGGCACCTGGAAGACGGCGCCCATCGACACCTTCACGGACCGGCGGTAGAGGGGATCGGCACAGCGCGGGGTGAGGAGGATCCCGTCAACGCCCAGCGCAGCCGCATTCCTGAAGGCCGCCCCCATGTTGGCGTGGTCGACGATGTCCTCGAAGACGGCGACCCGGCGGGCCCCGGCGAGCAGCTCCGCGGCCTGCGGCAGCGGCGTGCGCTCCATCGAGGCGAGCGCGCCGCGGTGGACGTGGTACCCGGTGACGGCTTCGGCGAGCGCGGGTTCGACGACGTGGACGGGCGCGTCGGCCTCGGCGATGACATCGGCCATCACGTCCAGCCACTTGGAGGTCAGCAGCATCGACCGCATCCGGTAGCCGGCGGCGAGGGCGCGGCGGATGACCTTCTCCCCCTCGGCGATGAACAGGCCTTCGGCGGGTTCGCGCCGGCGGCGCAGTTCGACGTCGGTGAGGCCGGTGTAGTCGCCGAGACGAGGGTCGGCGGGGTCGGTGATGGTGCTGGGTTCGGACACCCTGCGATCCTGCCAAGGCCGGACGGGGAAGGCCAAACGGCCCAAGCCGCGGGGTGGGCTGGCCTTGGCCCTGTGCCAGCCATGGTGCAAATATGATCGTATGGCCCAGTTTCCGGGCCGATCCTGGGCTCCGTCGGCCTCTGGTGCTACTGGTTCCGCCGGCTCCTCCGGTGGGCGCCCAAACGGTCGGCAACAGCTGCCACGCCCGAAGCGGCCGTGGCCCGGGCGGCTCCGCTCGGTGGCCGGGCAGGTGTTCGCGCTGCAGATCCTCGTCGTGCTGCTGCTGGTGGCGGCGGCCGCGGTCGCGCTCGTGGTGCAGTCGGACAGCGACGTCGACCACGAGGCGCGCAGCCGGTCCGTTGCGGTCGCACAGACCTTCGCCGGCTCGCCGGGCATCGTCGAGGCCCTCCGCTCCCCCGATCCGACCGCGATCCTGCAACCGAAGGCGGAGGCCGCTCGGGTCGGGTCGGGTGTCGACTTCATCGTCGTGCTGAACGACGACGGCATCCGCTACACCCACCCCGACCCGGACCTGATCGGCCGGAAATTCGTCGGCACCTACCTGCCCGCGCTGCACGGACAGGTGGTGACCGAGCAGGTCACCAGCAGACTCGGCCCGCTGGTCCAGGCGGTGGTCCCGGTGAACGCCCCGGACGGCTCGGTGGCCGGGCTGGTCTCGGCGGGCATCACGGTGAAGCACGTCAGGAGCGCGAGCGAGCGGCAGCTGCCGGTGGTGCTGGGCACCGCCGCGGGCGCGGTCGGGCTGGCCGTCCTCGGCACGGCGCTGATCAGCCGTCGGCTGCGGCGCCACACCCGCGGCCTGGGCCCGTCCGAGATGACCCGGATGTACGAGCACCACGCGGCCGTGCTGCACGCGGTGCGCGAGGGCGTCGTGATCGTCGGCGCGGATGGTCGGCTGCTGCTCTGCAACGACGAGGCGCGGCGCCTGCTGGACCTGCCGCCGGACGCCGAGGGCCGGCCGGTGGCCGAGTTGGGGCTGGAGCCCGCGCCGCTGGCCCTGCTGACCGGCGACCGGCCGGTGACCGACGAGGTGGTGCTGGCCGGGGAGCGGCTGCTGGCGGTGAACGTCCGGCTCACCGACCAGGTGGGCGGCCCGCCGGGCTGCGTCGCCACGCTGCGCGACTCCACCGAGCTGCTGGCGCTGTCCGGCCGGGCCGAGGGCGCGCAGCGGCGGCTGCGGCTGCTGTACGACGCCGGGGTGTCGGTGGGCAGTTCGCTGGACGCGACGCGGACGGCGGAGGAGCTGGCGCAGGTCGCGGTGCCCCGGTTCGCGGACTTCGTCACGGTGGACCTGGCGGACGAGGTGCTGACGGGCGACGAGCCGCCGCCGGGCTCCTCGCTGGCGCGGATGCGGCGCGCGGCCGTCGCCGGGATCCGCGACGACTCGCCGTTCTACCCGGTGGGCACGGTGCTGGACGTGGTGCCGGCCACCCCGCTGGCCGGGGCGCTGCACAGCGGGGCCCCGGGGCTGGAGCCTCGGCTGGCCGAGGCCCTGGGGTGGCGGGAGCAGGATCCGGAGCGGTCCGCGCAGGCGCTGGCGTACGGGGTGCACTCGCTGGTGCGGGTGCCGCTGCGGGCGCGCGGGGTGCTGCTGGGAGTGGCCCGGTTCTGGCGGGCGGATCGGCCGGAGCCGTTCGAGGCGGAAGACCTGACCCTGGCCGAGGAGCTGGTGGCGCACGCGGCGGTGTGCATCGACAACGCGCGCCGCTACACCCGTGAGCACGCGATGGCGGTGACCCTGCAGCACAGCCTGCTGCCGCGCAACCTGCCGCCGCAGAACGCGCTGGAGATCGCGCACCGCTACCTGCCGGCGCAGGCCGGGGTGGGTGGGGACTGGTTCGACGTGATCCCGCTGCCGGGCGCGCGGGTGGCGCTGGTGGTGGGGGACGTGGTGGGGCACGGGCTGCACGCGGCGGCGACGATGGGGCGGCTGCGGACGGCGATCCACAACTTCTCGACGCTGGACCTGCCACCGGACGAGTTGCTGGGGCACCTGGACGACCTGGTGAACCGGATCGACCAGGACGAGGCCGCGAGCGGCGAGGGCTCGGCCCTGGCCGGGGCGACCTGCCTGTACGCGATCTACGACCCGGTGTCCCGGCGGTGCACGCTGGCCAGTGCCGGGCATCCGCCGCCGGCCGTGGTGGACCCGGACGGGCGGGTGGTGTTCCCGGAGCTGGCGACCGGGCCGCCGCTGGGGCTGTCGGTGCTGCCGTTCGAGACGGTCGAGCTGGACCTCGCGGAGGGCAGCCGCCTGGTGCTGTACACGGACGGGCTGGTCGAGGACCGCGAACGGGACATCGGCGTGGGGATCGACCTGCTGCGGGCGGCGCTGACCGGGCCGCCGCGCACGCCGGAGCAGACCTGCTCGGACGTGCTCGGGGCCTTGCTGCCGGAGCATCCGCTGGACGACATCGCGCTGCTGGTCGCGCAGACCAGGGTGCTGGCGCCGGACCAGGTGGCGGAGTGGGACGTGCCGTCCGAGCCGGCGGCGGTGGGCGAGGTCCGGGCCGCGGTGGCGGAGCGGCTGGCGGCCTGGGGGCTGGACGAGGTGGCGTTCGTCACCGAGCTGATCCTGAGCGAGCTGGTGACCAATGCGATCCGGTACAGCACCGGGCCGATCCGGGTGCGGCTGCTGCGGGACCAGACGCTGATCTGCGAGGTGTCGGACGGCAGCAGCACCTCGCCGCACCTGCGGTACGCGGCGACCACGGACGAGGGCGGGCGCGGGCTGTTCCTGGTCGCGCAGTTCGCGGACCGCTGGGGGACGCGCTACACGGCGACGGGGAAGGTGATCTGGACGGAGCAGCCGCTGGAGTAGCCGGACCGGAGTGGGAAGTCGGCGGGACCGACTTCCCACTCCGTGGCGCTCAGTGCCGGAAGGCGGCCGCCAGGACGTTGACCACGTCGCCGACGACGATCACGGCTGGGGGCTTGATCCCCTCGGCCTCGACGGTCGCGGCGACGGTGGCCAGGGTGGCGTCCACCCGGCGCTGGGCCGCGGTGGTGCCCTCCTGGACGATCGCCACCGGGGTGTCGGCCGGGCGGCCGTGCTCGACGAGCTTCGCGGCGATCTCGCCGATCTTGTCCACGGCCATCAGCAGCACCAGGGTGCCGCGCATCTTCGCGGCGGCCTCCCAGTTGGTGAGCGAACGCTCGTCGTCCGGACCGACGTGGCCGGAGATCACGGTGAACTCGTGCGTCATGCCCCGGTGGGTGACCGGGACGCCGGCCGCCGCCGGGACGCTGATCGAGCTGGAGATGCCCGGGACGACCGTGACCGGGAGCCCGGCCTCGGCGCAGGCCAGCAGCTCCTCGCCGCCGCGCCCGAAGACGTACGGGTCGCCGCCCTTGAGCCGGACCACGAACCGGCCCGCCTTGGCGTGCTCGATCAGCGTCCGGTTGATCGCCTCCTGGGCCATGAACCGGCCGTACGGGATCTTGGACGCGTCGATCACCTCGACGTGCTCGGGCAGTTCGGCGAGCAGCTCACGCGGGGCGAGACGGTCGGCGACCACCACGTCCGCGTCGGCGAGCAGGCGGCGGCCGCGCACGGTGATGAGGTCCGGGTCGCCCGGGCCGCCGCCGACCAGGGCGACGCTCCCCTGGCCCGGCAGCCCGGAGGCACCCTCGACGCCGTGCGCACGGAACTGGCGGACGGCCAGCGAGCCGTCCCGCAGGCCGCCCACGATGGCGTCGCGCAGGGCGGCGGAGTGGCGCGGGTCGCCGGTGAGGACCGCGACGGTGGCACCCGCGTCACGACCACTGGCCGGGGTCCAGGCGGTCGCGGCGGCGGCGTCGTCGCTGCGGGCACAGAACACCCGCTCGCGCTCAGCCTCGGCGCTGACCGCGCCGTTGACCGCCGGGTCGTCGGTGGCCACCAGGGCGTACCAGGCGCCGGCCAGGTCGCCGTCCCGGTACGGGCGGACGTGCCAGGTGAGCTCGCCCGCGTCGGCCATCGCCTGGACGGCCGGGGTCGTGTCCGGCGATATCAGGTGCAGCTCCGCGCCGGTGGCGATCAGCGCCGGGAGCCGGCGCTGCGCGACCTGGCCGCCGCCGACCACGACCACGCGGCGGCCGGCGAGCAGCAGGCCGACCGGGTACGGGGTACGGCCTTCGGTGCTGGGGTGCGGGGTCGGCGCGGTCATCGGCGGTGCTCCTGATCGGGGATTCGTGGGTGCGGATGCGGCGTGATGCCGCTCCGCGGACCGGCGCGCCCTCGGGCCGGTCCGCGGAGTGGTGACGTCGAGCGTCAGGCCTTCTCGGTGACCCCGGCGGAGTCGAAGGTGGCTACATCGTGCATCGCCCGGGCCGCACTCTGCACCAGCGGCAGGGCCAGCAGAGCACCGGTGCCCTCACCGAGCCGCAGGTCCAGGTCGATCAGCGGACGCAGGCCCAGCTTCGCCAGCGCGGCCTGGTGGCCGGGCTCGGCGGAGCGGTGCCCGGCGATGCAGGCGGCGAGCACCTCGGGGGCGATCGCCTTGGCCGCCAGCGCGGCCGAACCCGCGATGACGCCGTCCAGGATCACCGGGGTGCGCAGCGAGGCCGCGCCCAGCAGGAAGCCGGCGAGGGCCGCGTGCTCCAGGCCGCCGACGGCGGCCAGGACGCCGATCGGGTCGGCCGGGTCGGGCCGGTGCAGGGCCAGCGCGGCGCGGATGACCTCGATCTTGCGGGCGTGCGTCTCGTCGTCGATGCCGGTGCCGCGGCCGGTGACCTCGGCCGGGTCGAGGCCGGTGAACACCGAGATCAGGGCGGCCGAGGCGGTGGTGTTGGCGATCCCCATGTCGCCGGTGACCAGTGCCTTGTTGCCGGCCGCGACCAGGTCGCGGGCGGTCTCGATGCCGACCTCGATGGCCTTGAGGGCCTCCTCGCGGGTCATCGCCGGGCCCTGGGTCATGTCGGCGGTGCCGGGCTTGACCTTGCGCGGCAGCAGGCCGGTGGTGCGGCCCTGCTGGATGGCGTCCGGCAGCTCGGCGGCGACGCCGACGTCGACCACGCAGACCTCGGTGCCGATCTGCTTGGCGAAGGAGTTGATCACCGCTCCCCCGGCCAGGAAGTTGCCGACCATCTGGGCGGTCACCTCCTGCGGCCACGGGCTGACGCCCTGCGCGTGCACGCCGTGGTCGCCGGCGAAGATCGCCACGCAGGCGGGCTCCGGGATCGGCGGCGGGCACTTGCGGGACAGGCCGCACAGCTGGGCGGAGATGATCTCCAGCATGCCGAGCGAGCCGGCCGGCTTGGTCATCCGCTTCTGCCGGTCCCAGGCCTCGCCGAGCGCCTTGGCGTCCAGCGGGCGGATGCCGCGCAGGGTCTCGGAGAGCAGGCTCTGCGGCTCCTCGCCGGGCAGCGCGCGGTTGCCGTACTGCTCCTCGTGGACGACCCAGGACAGCGGGCGCTTCTTGGCCCAGCCCTGCTGCTGCAGCTCGGGCTCGTCCGGGAAGGCGTCGACGTAGCCGACGCAGAGGTAGGCGACGACCTCCAGGTGTTCGGGCAGGCCGAGCTCGCGGACCAGCTCCTCGTCGTCGAAGAAGCTCACCCAGCCGACGCCCAGGCCCTCGGCGCGGGCGGCCAGCCAGAGGTTCTCGACGGCCAGGGCGGCCGAGTACGGGGCCATCTGGGGCTGGGTGTGCCGGCCCAGCGTGTGCCGACCGCCGCGGGTGCGGTCGGCCGTCACCACGATGTTGACCGGCGTCTCGAGGATGGCCTCGATCTTGATTTCCTTGAACTGCTTGGCCCGGCCCTTGGGCAGCGAGTCCGCGTACGCCTCGCGCTGGCGCTCGGCCAGGGCGTGCATCCGCCGGCGGGTCTTGGCCGAACGGATCACCACGAAGTCCCAGGGCTGCGAGTAGCCGACGCTGGGCGCGGTGTGGGCGGCCTCCAGGACGCGGATCAGCACCTCGTGCGGGATCGGGTCCGGGCGGAAGCCGTTGCGGACGTCGCGGCGCTCGCGGATGACCTGGTGAACGGCCTCGCGGCCGATCTCGTCGAAGCCGGCGGCGGCCGGGCCGCGCGGTTCGGCCGGCTCCTCGGACTGCGTCTCCTCGGCCGGCGGGTCCTCGGCCGGGTGTTCCTCGGCCGGCTGCTCGTCGACCTGGGGGGCGGCCGACTGCTCGGCGGGCTGCTGGACCGGCTGTTCCTCGGCGACGGCCTCGGGGGTCTCAGCGGCTTCAGGAGTCTCGGGGGTCTCCGGGGCCTCCGGTGCCTCGGGGGCCTGGTCGGCGGCCGGGGCCTCCGGCTGGGCGGCCTCCACGGCGACGGGCTCGGCGACGGCGGACTCCGCGGCGGCCGGGGCCTGCTCGGCGGGCTCGGCGGGCACGGCGGGCTCAGCGACCGGCTCGGCGACGGGCTCCGCCTGGGCCGGGGTCTGAGCCTCCGACGTCGCCGGGGCCTCGACGGCGGTCTCGACGACAGCCTCGGCGGGTACGGCTGCCGGCTCGGCGACCTCGGTCGCATCAGCGGTCGACTGTGCCCCGGCCTCCGGTGCGACGACCTCGGCCCCGGGCTCGGCCACGACGACCTCGGCGGCGGGCTCGACCGCGACCTCGGCGGCCTGGTCCACCACCGGCTCGGCCGGGACCTCGGCCGCGACGACCTCCTGCCGCGGCTGCCCGCCCTCGACGACGGGCTCGACGACGGGCTCGCCGACGGCCTGGCCGGACGGCATCTCACCGGTACCGGCGGCGGTCTCGGCCACCGCCGCGACGACGGGCTCCGGCGCGGGCTCTACGGTCTCGGCGGTCTCACCGGCCTCGGCGGGCGGGACGGCCTGGGCCTGCTCGGCGGCCGCTATGGGAGCGGGCTGCTGCGGCGCGGCCTCCTCGGCCACCGGGGCCACCGGGGCCTGACCGGCCGCCGAGATCGGGGGCAGGCCGTGCGGGGTGGGTGCGGCGAGGAACGCGGAGATGCGCCGCGGCTGGCCGGCCGGGGCGGCCGCCTCGGCCTGCTCCACGGGCGCGGCCACCTGCTCGGCCACCTCGGCCAGGGGCTCGACAGCGGCCTCGGCCGGGGCCGGCACGACGGACCCGGCGAGGGGCGAGGCGATCGGCGTGCCCGTCGGATCGGCGACCGGCCGACCGGCCTCCGCCGGAACCGGCTCGGCGACGACGGCCCGGGACGCGTCCGCCACGGCCTCGGCGACAGCGACGGTCTCCGGAGTCTCGACGACCTCGATCACCTCGATCGCCCCGACCATCTCGACGGCCAGCACGGCCTCGACCGGCTGCGCGGCCAGCGGCACCTGCTGGAACTCCTGAGCCCCCGCCGGCGGAGCCGCCGGAGTCACGGGCGCCACCGGCACCGGCGCCGCCGGAACGGCCTGCGGCACGGCGGCCTGCGCCGGGGCGGCGGCCTCGGCCATCGGCGGCCGACCGACCACCGGGATGCCGTGCGCGGGCGTACCGCCCTGCGACGGGCCACGGTCGGCGAGCGAACGGACCGGGACCTGGCCGGTCATCAGCGACGGGTCCGGGACCGGCGGGCCGGCGTGCAGCGGTCGGCGCGGCGGCTGAGCCGCCGTCATCGCCTCCGGGGCCTGGAGGTGCGGCGGGACGGCGTGGACGGGCTGCTGCGCCTGCTCGGCGCCGAGCACCGGCGGCTCCAGCGGCGGCCACGAAGGCTCGACCGCCAGGCCGTCCTGCTGCGGTGCGAGCGGCGTCTGCTCGGTCGGGACGGACGCCAGCGGCTCGCCCCAGGAGCCCTGCGGACCGGGCATCAGCAGCACGTCGTCCTCGTCGTCCAGCAGGTCCGGCGCGTCGGGCTGGTCGAGGAAGTGGAAGGCCGGGCGCGGGGCGCCCTGGTCGACGCCCCAGTCCTCACCGGGCACGCCGTGAGCCGGAACGCCGGCCCCTGCCATGCCGGGGGCCGGAACACCGAAGCCGGACGCGCCCAGCGGCCGGCCCTGCGGCGGGATGACACCCGCGCCGGGGGGCACCGCTCCGGCCAGGCCGTGGCCCGGCACCGTCGGGTTCGGGATCACGCCACCGTCCGTCGCGACGCCCTGCAGGGGTGCAACGCCCGCGACGCCCTCCGGTCCGCCGAGCGGGTCCGGCCCGGCGTGCAGGTGCTCCGGCAGTCCCTCGCCCGGGACGTGGCCGCCATCGGTCATTGTCAAACGCTCCTTCCAGGCCGCTGCCGCGCCCTTGGCGACACGATCACCGACCGCAGCGCCCATCCGCACGGGCCGGGCCTGCACCGACCCGCTCCTCAACCACACGCGGCCGCCGCGCCGAGGCGCTGCGGCCCACGTCCTTCCGGCGCGCTGCGGCACCCCGGCCCGCGCGCCGCCCGCACGGGCGACGCACCATCTGAAACAACGACAACCCGGGGCAACCGGCACGACCGCACCGGACCCTACGGCATTCTCCAGGTCCGGCACGCGGCCCGTCGAATTGCCCACACTTCGAGCGGAACCTGGTTGCACCGCGTCAAAAAGGCGACAAACCGACCGAATCGGGTGGATCACCGACCGTCGCAGCGGCCCCAGGACGCCACACTACCGGCCCCGCACGGTCACCTCTCGAATCGGTGTCCGGATGCGACCTGGATCACCGCCGGGCCCCGTCGCGGCCACCCGGCCGCACAGGACGAGCCCGAGGCCTTCACGCGATCTGCTCACCCCAGAGCAGCAGCACACCGGTTCCACCCGCCCCCAGCGCCAGCCCCCCACCACCGTCACCGCCGGCCGCCAGCAGCGGGGTGGACTGCAGGAGCGCGCCGTCCGCCCGGTAGCCGGCCTCGGCGATCGACCGGTGCACCGTCTCCGCCTCGGCGAGGGTCCGGGGCAGCGCGACGAACCGTTCCGGCCGGCGGGCCAGCACCGCACGCACCACGTCGAGGCCGCCGGACTCCACCACCGCCGCGTCCGGCTCCGGCAGGCCGCCCAGCACCTCGGGGCCCTGCCCGTGCACGGTCTCCACCTCGACGCCGTACCGGCGGGCGTTCACGGCGAGCCGGGCGCAGGCCGAACGGGACGCCTCGACCGCGACCACGGCGGCGCCGAAGCGGGCCGCCTCCACCGCGAGGGCGCCGCTGCCCGCGCCGACCGACCAGACCAGGTCCCCGGGACGAGCACCCAGACGGGCCAGCACCAGGGCGCGCACGTGCGCGGGGAGCGCCTCCGACGCGCCCGGCTCGTCCCCCGCGCGCCCGGCGCCCGCGTAGGCGTCGCCGGGGAGCGCCCAGCCGCGGTCCGCGCCGGGGAAGCCGACCGGGCGCCCCGCCAGCCAGCCGGCCGCCGCGCCGACGCCGCCGGACTGCGGGCCGCCGCTGTTGCCGCCGATCACCAGCACCACGTTGGGGTCGCGCCACACGTGGTCGGCGATCCGGTCGGAGGTGAGGACGGTGACGTCCTCGTCCGGGGTGCCGAGGGCCTCGCAGACCACGAAGGTCCGGTGCACCCCGCGCAGCATGAGGGCCAGTTCGCTCGGGCCGGCGCCCGGCGCGGTCAGCACCGCGACCTTGGGGTGGGCCCGGCAGATGTTGGCCGCGCGGCGCAGCCGTCCGCCGTGGGCGCTGGCCACCTGGGCGTCCTCCCAGGGCATGCCGGCCCGGGCGAAGGCGGCGGCGACCGAGGAGACGGCGGGCAGGACCTCCAGTTCGAGGCCGAACTCGGGGCGGCGCAGCGCGCGCACGACGCCGAAGAAGCCGGGATCGCCCTCGGCGACCACGACGGCGGCGCCCCGGTGCTCGGCGATCCGCCGGGCGGCCTGCTGGACGTTGCCGAGCGTGATCCGCTCGGCGGCGTCCGGCACCGGAAGGGCGCTCAGCTGGTAGGGGGCTCCGGCCACCAGGGTCGCGGCGGCGAGCGCCGCACCGGCGGCCTCGGTCAGCGGCGTGCCGTCCCACCCGATGACCGTGATCCGGTCAGCCATCTGCGGCCGTTCTCCCTCGACTCGGTGCGCGACCCGGCAGGCGGTCCGGTGTGCCCCTGTAGTGCCAACCGGTACGCGCCTCGGTGCGCCGACAAACCGCGCCGGTGTGCGGCGCCGGTCCAGAGGTTACCGGGTGTGATCCCCTCGACGCCGACATCTCGCACACATGTCCGTGACGGGCGGGTGGCGGGTCGGCGGCTCGGGCGGCTCGGGCGGCCTTCGCGGAACGGGCGGCTCAGTCCCGCAGCACGTACCGGTGGTCGCCGTGCCAGCCGCCCCGGTGCGGCTCGGGCGCCTCCATGTCCTCCGGGAGCAGGCTCCACAGGATGAGGTCGCTGCGGCTCTCGACGACGACCTCGCCGGTTTCGCCGCGGACTATCCAGGCGCTGCGCAGCACGCCCTCGCTGATGCCGCCGATCTTCTGGGCGACCTGCTGGGCGGCGGTGTTCCCGGCGGCGGTGCGCATCTCCAGGCGCAGGAAGTCACGGTCCTCGAACAGCCACTGGGCGACGCCGAGGACGGCCTCCGGCGCGTAGCCCTCGCCGCGGGCCCAGGGGGCGGTGACGTAGGAGATCTCGGTGGTGCGCAGCCGCCAGTCGGTGTTGCGCAGTTCGACCAGGCCGACCAGGCGCTGGGTGAGGTGCTCGGTGACGGCGAAGACGATGCCGCGGCCGGCGGCCCGGTGGGCGGGGGCGAGGGTGCGGGCGAGCTCGGCCGCGTACGCCTCGGTGAACGGGTGCGGCAGGTCCGTCCAGGCCAGGACGAGGTCGTCGGCCATCATCTCGGCCAGGCCGGGCGCGTCGTCCTCCGCAAGGGGCCGCAGCAGAAGCCGTTCGGTGCTGATGGCGGTCTCGGGGAAGCTCGCTGCCATGCCGTCTCTCCTCGCCGGGTCGTGAACACAACACCGTACGCCTCCGCCGCGCCAGGGTTACCACGCGGTGCGCCGGCCGCACGACGGTGCGTCAGAGCGCCACCGGCCAGGGCGTCCCTGGTGCATCCTGCCCGACCGGGCCCCCGCCGAGGTGCGGCGGGGGCCCGGTCGGGATCAGGGCGTGGATCGGGTGCCGGCTCAGAAGGCCGGGATGACCGAGCCCTGGAAGGTGTCGTCGATGTACTTCTTGACCTCGTCGGAGTGCAGCAGCTCGGCGAGCTTCTTCACGCGCGGGTCGTTCTCCTTGCCCTTCTTCACGGCGAGGATGTTGGCGTACGGGTTGCCCTCGGCCTTCTCCAGCACCAGCGCGTCGGTGGCCGGCTTCAGGCCGGAGTCGAGCGCGTAGTTGCCGTTGATGACGGCGGCGTCGAGGTCGGCGATGGAGCGGGGCAGCTGGGCGGCCTCCAGCTCCTTCCACTTGAGGTTCTTCGGGTTGCCCGTCACGTCGGCCGGGGTGGCGGCAGTGCCGGCGCCGTCCTTGAGGGTGATGAGCTTGTTGTCGGCGAGCAGCTTGAGCGCGCGGCCCTCGTTGGTGGCGTCGTTGGGCAGGCCGACGGTGGCGCCGTCCGGCAGGTCGGCGATCGCCTTGACCTTCTTGGAGTAGACGCCCAGCGGCTCCAGGTGCACGGGCTCCACCGAGACGATCTCGGTGCCGTGCTTCTTGTTGAAGTCCTCCAGGTACGGGACGTGCTGGAAGTAGTTGGCGTCGGCCGAACCGTCCTGCACCGCCGTGTTGGGGGTCACGTAGTCGGTGACCTCCTTGATGTCGAGCTTGAGGCCCGCCTTCTCCGCGAGGTTGTCCTTGACGAACTTGAGGATCTGCCCGTGCGGGGTGGGGCTTGCGACGACCTTGAGCGGCGCGTTCGGGTCCGAGGAGGACGACCCGGAGCTGCCGCACGCGGCCAGCGAGAGGGCGATGCCGGCGGTGGCGAGGATGCTGGTGAACTTCAGGGCGTTGCGCACGAAAAGTGCCTTTCTGCGTGATGCGGGGAGCCGCGTCCGGAGTCGGACGAGGGAGGTCTAGGAGGCGACGAGGTCCTCGTCGGGGGCGGCCGGGGTGCGGTCCCGGGAGCCGAACAGGCCGGACCGGCCGCGGTTGCCGAGGCGGCGGACGGCGTAGTCGCCGAGCATCTGGATGATCTGGACGATGATCACCAGCTCCGCGACGATGACCCACATGAAGGCGGTCTCGAAGCGGTAGTAGCCGTAGTTGACGGCGAGGGTGCCGAGGCCGCCGCCGCCGACCACGCCGGCCATCGCGGAGTAGCTGACCAGCGTGATGATCGTGGTGGTCACCGAGGCCGCCAGCGCCGGCAGCGCCTCGGGGAGCAGCGTCTTGCGGACGATCGTCCAGGTGCTGCCGCCCATCGACTGGACGGCCTCGACCAGGCCGCGGTCCACCTCGCGGACGGAGGTCTCGACCAGGCGGGCGAAGAACGGGATGGCGCCGATGGTGAGCGGCACGGTCGCCGCCTGCCAGCCGATGGAGGTGCCGACCAGCCAGCGGGTGAAGGTGATCAGCGCGATCATCAGGATGATGAACGGCACCGAGCGGGCGATGTTCACCACGAAGGCGAGGACCTTGTTGACGGCCCGGTTGGCCAGCAGGCCGCCCTTGTCGGTGAGCACCAGCAGGACGCCCAGCGGCAGGCCGATCAGCACGGTGACGACCGTGGACACCCCGACCATCTGGAGGGTCTCCTGCGTGGCGGGCCACATCAGTTCCTGCATCTGGTCCCAGGTCATGCCACCGCTCCGTCCGCCGCGCCGAGTACGTCCACCTGCAGGCCCTGCTCGCGCAGGTAGCCGATCGGCACCACGTTGTCCTGGTGGCCGCCGGACAGCTCGACCCGCATCCGGCCGACCATCCGGCCGGCGATGGTCTCCACGGCGGCGCCGAGGATGTTGATGTCGATCTGGTAGGTGCGGGCCAGCTGGGAGACGAACGGCCGAGCCGAGGTGTCGCCCTGGAAGGTGATCTCCAGCACGGTCGAACCGGGGTGGCCGGTGCCGAACTCGCTGAGCGGGAACAGCTCGCGGGCCAGCTCGGAGCCGGGCTTGGCCAGCAGGTCGGTCAGCTCGCCTGACTCGACCACCCGGCCGCCGCGCATCAGGGCCGCGGAGTCGCAGACGGACTTGATGACGTCCATCTCGTGGGTGATCAGCAGGACGGTGAGGCCGAGCTGCTGGTTGAGGTCGCGCAGCAGCTTGAGGATCGAGCGGGTGGTCTCCGGGTCGAGCGCCGAGGTGGCCTCGTCGGAGAGCAGCACCTTGGGGTCACCGGCCAGGGCACGGGCGATGCCGACGCGCTGCTTCTGGCCGCCGGAGAGCTGGTTGGGGAAGCTGCGGGCCTTGTCGCCGAGGCCGACCAGGTCGAGCAGTTCGGCGGCCTTGCGGCGGCGCTGGGTGCGGTCCAGGCCGATGATCTCCAGCGGGAGCTCGACGTTCTGCTGGACGGTGCGCGAGAAGAGCAGGTTGAAGTGCTGGAAGACCATGCCGATCCGGCGCCGCGCCTCGCGCAGTTCCCGGCCGGCCCGGTTCTCGCCGCCCGACAGCGCGGTGAGCTCGACCCCGTCGACCGTGACGGTGCCGGACGACGGACGCTCCAGCATGTTCACGCAGCGGATGAGGGTGGACTTCCCGGCGCCGCTGGTGCCGACGACTCCGTAGACCTCACCCGGGCGGACGTGCAGGTCGACGCCGGCGAGGGCGGTCACCTCGCGGCCTCGCGAGCGGTAGACCTTCGTGAGGTCCGTGGTGGTGATCACAGCTGCTTCCGTGGGTCGGGGGCGGGCGGCGGGCGGCCACCCGACCGGGTTGCGGTCGGCGGTGCGCACGGCGCTTCGCCAGGGGGGATCCGGACCTGCCACCTCTTGATCGTGGCCGCTGGACGGCCGGGCCGCGCGACGGCGTGGCCCTTACGAGTCATCGGGCACGAGGAGCCGTGGACGACCACCCGCCCATGGGTGGGCAGGGGGGAGAGGCGTGGCAGGCTGGGCGCGCTCGTACGGACGGGAACGACGCCGGGTCTCGCTTCGGGGCGCGAGGTGGGGCACCCTCGGTCGGGTGCCGGGGGCGATGGCCCTCAGCGGTGACACATTCGACGGCACATGGCGCGCTCACCTGCCGGCAGGGTGCCGGTGGGGGTCCATTTCGTCGTCGCAGTCATGTGAGCCAGTAAATCAGATGGGCCGATTTGGGCCCAATTTACTTGGATGTGATGTCCGCAATGCGGACGGCCAGCCCCGCCACCAGCGACGATACGGCTCGGCGCCGCCACCGGGATGTCCGGATGGTGGCAGCGCCGGGCGGGCCGGAACGGGCGGAGGACTCAGGCGGTCGCGGCGAGCGGCACCACGACGGGCTTCTCCAGGTGCACCAGGCTGAGCCGGTCGCTGATCGGCTCGACCGCGGCCTGCCGGTAGCCCAGGCGGGCGTACAGGCGCAGGTTGCCGAGGCTGCGGTGGCCGGTGGACAGGCGGTAGGAGGTCAGCGGGCGGCCGCCCTCGGCGAGGCGGCGCTCCAGCGCGTCCAGCAGCCGGCCGCCCAGGCCGTGCCGCTGCATCCTCGGGTGGACGACCAGGCGCCCTATCCGGCCGACGCCGTCGGCGTCGACCCGGCCGCGCACGGTGCCGACCACCTCGTCGCCGAGCCGGGCGACCAGGACGTGCTGCTCGGACAGCTCGGCGCGCAGGCTCTCCAGGGTCTGCGTCAGGGGCTCGATCGCCCAGTCGCCGTACAGCTCCGCCTCGGGCTGGTAGCCGAGGTACTGGAGCTTGAGGATCTGCTCCGCGTCCTCGACGCCCGCCGCCGAGATGATCACGCTCATGCCCATGTGCTGGGGCCTCCCCATCGTCGTGCCCGGCGCGCAAACGTGAGGGTGCCGCACCGGATGCCCTGCCGGAGATGTCCCGGCCGGGGATCTGCCCTGGCCGGGGGTGGCGCACGAACGTACCAGCCGTGCGGCCCGGAAGTGACCCGGGTCGACGGCGACGCGCTCACGCTCAGTATCCGAGTGATCGCGGCACCGTCAAGAGCTACGTTCGCCAGCGCTCTACCCGCGCGTCAGCTGCTCTCAACCTCCAGGGCGTTCGACGTGGCGAGGGTCACGCGGAGATCCGGGCGGGCGGCGGACGCCGCGCGGAGGACGGGCCGGAAAGCGGCGACGGCCGGACGCGAGGGGCGTCACCCGGCCGGAGCCAGCCTCCGGGGTGACCGGGGTGAGAAGCGTCGCCCCGGCCCCTCGACTCACAGGAACCGCTCGGCGTGCAGGAGGACGCGCAGGCAGGCGAAGCAGCGGGATCGGGTGGGCCCGATCGAGCCGCGCGGCATCCCGAGGCGTTCGGAGAGCTCCCGGTAGGTGGGCGGCGGGTCCTCGGCGAGGGCGGCGACCAGCTCGGGGCAGCGGCCCGGCAGGCCGGCCACGGTCTCGCGGACCACGCGGCGGCGGCGTTCGGCGAGGTAGACGTCCTCGGCGGAGGGAACGGGCGGAAGGGTTGTGCACACACCGTGCATGACGGGCCGGGGCGAGGCCGGTTACGCCCGACCGGGGGCGCGGACACGGGAGGGGGCGCGACGGTCGGACCGTCGCGCCCCCTCCCCCGGTCGACCAGAGGTCAGCCCTGGACCCACTCCTGCTGCCGCGCCAGGTCCGCCTTCACCTCGGCGAGCTGGACCGCCACCGCCGACGGCGCGGTGCCGCCGCGCCCGTTGCGGGAGGCGATGGCGCCGTGCACGCTGAGCACCGACCGGACGTCGGGCGTCAGGTGCACCGAGATCGCGGCGAACTGCTCGTCCGTCAGGTCGGAAAGCTCGATGCCCTCGGCCTCGCAGACCTTGACGCAGGCGCCGGCCACCTCGTGCGCGACCCGGAACGGCACGCCCTGCTTGACCAGCCACTCGGCGATGTCGGTGGCGAGCGAGAAGCCCGCCGGGGCCAGCTCCTCCAGCCGCTCCCGGTGCACGGTGAGGGTGGCCATCATCCCGGTGAACGCGGGCAGCAGCACCTCCAGCGTGTCGCAGGAGTCGAAGACCGGCTCCTTGTCCTCCTGGAGGTCCCGGTTGTAGGCGAGGGGCAGGGCCTTGAGGGTGGCCAGCAGGCCGGTCAGGTTGCCGATCAGCCGGCCGGACTTGCCACGGGCGAGCTCGGCGATGTCCGGGTTCTTCTTCTGCGGCATGATCGAGGAACCGGTGGAGAAGGCGTCGTGCAGCGTGATGAAGCCGAACTCCTTGGTGTTCCAGATGATCACCTCCTCCGCGATCCGGGAGAGGTTGATGCCGATCATCGCGGTCACGAACGCGAACTCGGCGACGAAGTCGCGCGAGGCCGTGCCGTCGATGGAGTTGCCGACCGAGCCGCCCTCGAAGCCGAGGTCGGCGGCGACGGCCTGCGGGTCGAGGCCGAGCGAGGAGCCGGCCAGCGCCCCGGAGCCGTACGGGGAGACGGCGGTGCGGACGTCCCACTGGCGCAGCCGCTCGGCGTCCCGGCCGAGGGCCTGCACGTGCGCGAGGACGTGGTGGGCGAAGAGGACGGGCTGGGCGTGCTGGAGGTGGGTGCGGCCCGGCATCGCGGTGTCCGGGTGCGCCTCGGCGAGGCCGACCAGGGCGTGCTGGAGGTCGAGCACCAGGGCGCCGATGGTCTTCGCGTGGTCCCGCAGGTACATCCGGAACAGGGTGGCGATCTGGTCGTTGCGCGAGCGTCCGGCCCGCAGCTTGCCGCCGAGTTCGGCGCCGAGGCGCTCCAGCAGGCCGCGTTCCAGGGCGGTGTGCACGTCCTCGTCGGCGACGGTGCCGGTGAAGGTGCCCGCCTGGACGTCGGCGAGCAGGGCGTCGAGGCCGGCCAGCATCGCGGCGAGCTCGTCGTCGGACAGCAGGCCGGCCTTGTGCAGGACCCGGGCGTGGGCCTTGGAGCCGGCGATGTCGTACGGCGCGAGGCGCCAGTCGAAGTGGACCGAGGCGGAGAGCTTGGCCAGCGCCTCGGACGGGCCGTCGGCGAAGCGCGCGCCCCAGAGGCGGACGTCGGCGTTCTGATCGGCGGTCATCGCGTGGGCTCCTTGCAGTGGGCGGGAGTTGGGGAGGTCAGCGGGATCAGGCCAGGTCACGGCGGGCGGCGAGCTTCGAGGACATCCCGAAGATCTCGATGAAGCCCTTGGACATCGACTGGTCGAAGGTGTCGCCGGTGTCGTAGGTGGCGAGGTTGAAGTCGTACAGCGACTGGCCGGACTTGCGGCCGTTGACCACGGCCCGGCCGCCGTGCAGGACCATCCGGATCTCGCCGGACACGTGCTGGTTCGCCTCGTTCACGAAGCCGTCCAGCGCGCGCTTGAGCGGGGAGAACCAGAGGCCGTCGTAGACGAGTTCGGCCCAGCGCTGCTCCACCTGCCGCTTGTAGCGGGCGAGTTCGCGCTCGACGGTGACGTTCTCCAGGGCCTGGTGGGCGGTGATCAGGGCGATCGCGCCGGGGGCCTCGTAGATCTCCCGGGACTTGATGCCGACCAGCCGGTCCTCGACCATGTCCAGCCGGCCGACGCCCTGGGCACCGGCCCGCCGGTTGAGCTCCTCGATCGCCTGCAGGACGGTGACCTTGCGGCCGTCGACGGCGACCGGGACGCCGGCGTCGAAGGTGATGACCACCTCGTCGGCCTCGCGCGGGGCGGCCGGGTCCTGGGTGTACTCGTAGACGTCCTCGATCGGGGCGTTCCAGATGTCCTCCAGGAAGCCGGTCTCGACGGCCCGGCCGAAGACGTTCTGGTCGATCGAGTACGGGGACTTCTTGGTGGTGGCGATCGGCAGGCCCTTGGCCTCCGCGAAGGCGATCGCCCTGTCCCGGGTCATCGCGTAGTCGCGCACCGGGGCGATGCACTTCAGGCCGGGGGCCAGGGAGTTGATGCCGACCTCGAAGCGGACCTGGTCGTTGCCCTTGCCGGTGCAGCCGTGCGCGACGGTGGTGGCGCCGTGCTTGCGGGCGGCGGCGGCCAGGTGCTTGACGATGACCGGCCGGGAGAGCGCGGAGACCAGCGGGTACTGGCCCTGGTAGAGCGCGTTGGCCTTGACGGCCGGGAGGCAGTACTCGTCGGCGAACTCGTCGCGGGCGTCCGCGACCTCGGCCTCGACGGCGCCGCAGTCCAGCGCGCGCTGACGGATGACGTCCAGGTCCTCGCCGCCCTGGCCGACGTCGACGGCGACGGCGATGACCTCGGCACCGGTCTCCTCGGCGATCCAGCCGATGCAGACGGACGTGTCCAGACCGCCCGAGTAGGCGAGTACGACGCGCTCGGCCACGGCTTTCTCCTCACTGTGCTGTGTACAGGTCGTACAGGTTTGCGGCGATGGGCATAAGTATGCACTACTCCGTATGAAACACAAAACCCCGGCCGGTGGAATCCACCGGCCGGGGTCTGCGGGGTGCCGCGCTACTGCGCCTTGGCCTGGGCGAGTTGCATGAGGTGGTCGGCGAGCGCCTGACCGCCCGCCGGATCGCGGCTGATCAGCAGGACGGTGTCGTCGCCGGCGATGGTGCCGATGATCTCGAACACCTCGGCCTGGTCGATCGCCGAGGCGAGGAACTGCGCGGCCCCCGGCGGGGTGCGCAGCACCACCAGGTTGCCGGAGGCCGTCGCGGAGACCATCAGCTCGCCGGCCAGCCGGGCCATCCGGCCCTCGCTGGCCGACTCCCCCATCGGAGCGCGCGGCGTACGGTCGCCGCCCTCCGCCGGGACGGCGTAGATCAGCGCGCCGTCCCGGTTGCGGATCTTGACCGCGCCCAGCTCGTCCAGGTCCCGGGAGAGGGTCGCCTGGGTGACCACGAGTCCGTCGTCGGCGAGCAGCTTGGCGAGCTGGCTCTGCGAGCGCACGGGCTGGCGGGTGAGCAGGTCCACGATCCGCCGGTGCCGCGCGGTGCGGGTCTGCGGCACCTGCGGCGACGGGCTTGCGGCGGACGGGCCGGACTGGGAAGCGGTCATGTGATTATTCTCCCGGACGACGGTCAACTCGCATCGGCCGGGGCGCTCTCGCGCACCGCCTGCAGGACGCCCGGCAGCGCGGCGAGGAAGGCATCCGCCTCCTGCTCGGTCAGCACCAGCGGCGGGGCCAGTCGGACGGCGTCCGGGACGGCCGCGTTGACCAGGAAGCCCGCCTCCTGCGCGGCGGCCTGCACCTTCGCCGACACCGGCTCGGTGAGCACGATGCCGAGCAGCAGGCCGGCGCCGCGCACGTGCGAGACCAGCGGGTCGCCGATCGCCTCGACGCCGTGGCGCAGCCGCTCGCTCAGCTTGCGGACGTGCTCCAGCAGGCCCTCGGACTCGATGGTGTCCAGCACCGCGAGCCCGGCCGCCGCGGCCACCGGGTTGCCGCCGAAGGTGGTGCCGTGCTGGCCCGGGGTGAGCAGTTCGGCAGCCTCGCCGAAGGCCAGCACCGCGCCCATCGGCAGCCCGCCGCCGAGCGCCTTGGCGAGGGTGACGACGTCCGGCTCGACGCCCTCGACGGCCTGGTGGGCGAACCAGTACCCGGTGCGGCCGACGCCGGTCTGGATCTCGTCCAGGACCAGCAGGGTGCCCGTCGCCCGGGTGATCTCGCGGGCCGCCCGGAGGTAGCCCTCGGGCAGCGGGACGGCGCCGTTCTCGCCCTGGATCGGCTCCAGGAAGACCGCCGCGGTCTCGGTGGTGACGGCCGCGCGCAGCGCCTCGACGTCGCCGAACGGGACGTGCGTGACGTCGCCGGGCAGCGGGCGGAACGGCTCCTGCTTGGCGGGCTGGCCGGTGAGCGCGAGGGCGCCCATCGTCCGGCCGTGGAAGGCGCCCTGGAGGGCGACCAGGTGGGTGCGGCCGGTCCGGCGGCTGATCTTGAACGCGGCCTCGTTGGCCTCGGCGCCGGAGTTGCAGAAGAACACCCGGCCGCCCTCCCGGCCGTCCAGCGCCAGCAGCCGCTCGGCGAGGGCGATGGTCGGCTCGGCCATGAAGAGGTTGGAGACGTGACCGAGGGTGGCGATCTGCCGGCTGACCGCCTCGACGACCGCCGGGTGGGCGGTGCCGAGGGCGTTGACGGCGATGCCGCCGAGCAGGTCGGTGTACTCCTTGCCGTCGGCGTCCCAGAGCTTGGCGCCGGCGCCGCGCACCAGCGGGATCCGCGGGGTGCCGTAGTTGTCGGTGAAGGTGTGCTGCCACCGGCCGGTCAGTTGCTCGTTCGCGGTCATGCCAGTCCCCCGGTCACCATCGTCTCGTCGTCCGGCACGACCATCGTGCCGATGCCCTCGTCGGTGAAGATCTCCAGCAGCAGGCTGTGCTGCACCCGGCCGTCCAGGACGCGGGCGGTGCCCACCCCGGAGCGGACGGCGCGCAGGCAGCCCTCCATCTTGGGGAGCATGCCGCTGGCCAGGCCCGGCAGCAGCTCGTCCAGCTCGCTCGCGCTGAGCTGGCTGATCACGTCGTCGGAGTTCGGCCAGTCCTTGTAGAGGCCCTCGACGTCGGTCAGGACCACCAGCATCTCGGCGCCGAGCGAGACCGCCAGGGCGGCGGCGGCGGTGTCGGCGTTGATGTTGTAGACGTGGCCGTCGGCGCCGCGGGCGATCGAGGAGATGACCGGGATCCGGCCGTCGGCGATCAGCGCCTTCACCGCGCCGGCCTCGATGTTGACGATGTCGCCGACCAGGCCGATGTCGACCTGCTCGCCGTCCACCACCGCGTACCGCTTGACCGCCGTCATGGTGTGCGCGTCCTCGCCGGTCATGCCGACCGCGAACGGGCCGTGCCCGTTGAGCAGGCCGACCAGCTCGCGCTGCACCTGGCCGGCCAGCACCATCCGGACCACGTCCATGGTCTCGGGGGTGGTGACCCGCAGCCCGTTGGTGAAGTTGGACTCCAGGCCGAGCCGGTCCAGCTGGGCGCTGATCTGCGGGCCGCCGCCGTGCACCACGACGGGGTGCAGGCCGGCGTAGCGGAGGAAGACGACGTCCTGGGCGAAGGCCGCCTTGAGGCCCTCGTCCACCATGGCGTTGCCGCCGAACTTGATCACGACGGTCTTGCCGTGGAAGCGCTCCAGCCACGGCAGCGCCTCGATCAGCGTCATCGCCTTGGGCAACGCGGTGTTGTTCCGGGCCTGTTCGCCCTTGGGTGCGATCTTCACGGGTGTCCCTCGTCCGAACGGGTGTCGCGCGTCAGGTGCCGCGGATCAGGTGGAGTAGGCGCTGTTCTCGTGGACGTAGTCGGCGGTGAGGTCGTTGGTCCACAGCGAGGCGCTCGCCGTGCCGGCGTTGAGGTTCGCGGTGATGACGACCTCGCGGCCGCTCATGTCCACCAGGTCGCGGTCCTCGCCCACGCTGCCGCTCCGGCAGACCCAGACGCCGTTGATGGCCACGTCCAGCCGGTCCGGGTCGAAGGCGGCGTCGGTGGTGCCGATGGCGGCCAGCACCCGGCCCCAGTTGGGGTCCTCGCCGTGGATGGCGCACTTGAGCAGGTTGTTGCGGCTGATCGTCCGGGCGACGTCGACGGCCTCGCCCTCGGTGGCGGCGCCGGTGACGTCGATCCGGATCTCCTTGCCGGCGCCCTCGGCGTCGGCGATCAGCTGGCCGGCCAGGTCGGCGCTGACGGTGCGGACGGCCTCGGCGAACTCGGCCTGGTCCGGGGTGACGCCGGAGGCGGCCGAGGCGAGCAGCAGCACGGTGTCGTTGGTGGACATGCAGCCGTCGGAGTCGATCCGGTCGAAGGTGGTGCGGGTGGCGCCGCGCAGCGCGGCGTCCAGGGCGGCGCCGTCCAGGTCGGCGTCGGTGGTGATCACGACCAGCATGGTGGCCAGGCTCGGAGCGAGCATGCCCGCGCCCTTGGCCATGCCGCCGACCGTCCAGCCGGCCGGGCTGGTGACCTGGGCGGTCTTGTGCACGGTGTCGGTGGTCTTGATGGCGATCGCGGCGGCCTCGCCGCCGGTCGCGCTCAGCTCCTGGGCGGCCAGCGTGACGCCGGGCAGCAGGACGTGCATCGGGAGGCGCTCGCCGATCAGACCGGTGGAGGCGACGGCGACCTCGCCGGCGTTGAGCTTCAGCTCCTCGGCGACCTTCTCCGCGGTGGCGTGGGTGTCCTGGAAGCCGAGCGGGCCGGTGCAGGCATTGGCGCCACCGGAGTTGAGGATCACGGCGGAGACCTGGCCGCCCTTGAGGACCTGCTCGGACCAGAGGACCGGCGCGGCCTTGACCCGGTTGGCGGTGAAGACGCCGGCGGCGGCGAGCGCGGGGCCGTCGTTGACCACCAGGGCGAGGTCCGGGGTGCCGGAGGCCTTGATGCCGGCGGTGACGCCGGCGGCGCGGAAGCCCTTGGCGGCCGTCACCCCCACGTTCGTGCTGCTGCTCACGGTGCGACTCCGTTCACGGGAAGGCCCAGCTCCTCGGGCAGGCCCAGGGCGATGTTCATGCTCTGCACCGCGCCGCCCGCGGTGCCCTTCACCAGGTTGTCGATCGCGCTGATCGCGATGATCCGCCCGGCGGTGGCGTCCAGCGCGACCTGGACGAGGGCGGTGTTGGCGCCGTAGACGCTGCTGGTCTGCGGCCACTGCCCCTCGGGCAGCAGGTGGACGAACGGCTCGGCCGCGAACGCGTCGCGGTAGGCGGCGCGCAGGCTCGCGGCCGTCACCCCGGGCTTCGCCTTGGCGGAGCAGGTGGCGAGGATGCCGCGCGGCATCGGGACGAGGGTCGGCGTGAAGGAGACGGTGACCGGCTCGCCCGCGACCGGGGTGAGGTTCTGCACCATCTCCGGGGTGTGCCGGTGCACGCCGCCGACGCCGTACGGGCTGACGCTGCCCATGACCTCGCTGCCCAGCAGGTGGGTCTTGGCGGCCTTGCCCGCGCCGGAGGTGCCGGAGGCGGCGACCACGACGGCCTCCGGCTCGGCGAGCCCGGCCGCGTACGACGGGAACAGCGCCAGAGACACGGCCGTCGGGTAGCAGCCGGGTACGGCGATCCGGTTGCTGCCCTTCAACGCGGCCCGGTGGCCGGGCAGTTCGGGCAGGCCGTAGGGCCAGGTGCCGGCGTGCGCGGAGCCGTAGAACTGCTCCCAGTCGGTGGCGGCCCGGAGCCGGAAGTCGGCTCCGCAGTCGACCACCAGGACGTTGCCGCCGAGCGCCTCGGCGACGGCCGCGGACTGGCCGTGCGGCAGCGCCAGGAACACCACGTCGTGGTCGGCCAGCACCTCGGGGGTGGTGGGTTCGAGGACGCGGTCGGCGAGCGGGATCAGGTGCGGCTGGAGCGCGCCCAGCCGGGTGCCCGCGTTCGAGCCGCCGGTCAGCGCCCCGATCTCCACCTCCTGGTGGCCGAGCAGCAGGCGCAGCACCTCGCCGCCCGCGTATCCGCTCGCGCCGGCGACGGCGACTCGCAATGCCATGGCGTTCCTCCTTTGTCGTGGCATGAATATACGCAGCACGGAACATCCATGCAAGAAGCTCCTGCCGGGACCGCGGAGAACGCCCGAAAACCGCCCCTCGCCCGCCCGGCGGACCGGGCGGGCGCCGGACTACCGCTTGACCGCGCGCAGCACCACGAACTTGGGGTTCCCCGCCACCAGTTGGCAGTTGCCGAAGAGACGGCGCAGCTTGACGTGGTAACCGAGGTGGCGGTTTCCGACCACCCACAGCTCCCCACCCGGCTTCAGTGCCCGCCGGGAACCGGTGAACATCCGCCAGGCGGTGGCGTCCGTGGTGGCCTGATGCGAGTGGAACGGCGGATTGTTCAGGACGAGGTCCACCGAACCCGGGGCGATCACCTCCGCCGCGAGCGCGTCGGCGGTCAGGAACTCGGCCCGGGCGTCCGGGCCCAGGTTGGTGCGGAAGGTCTCCTCCGCCGAGGCCACCGCCTGGTGGGACTCGTCGACGAACACCAGCTCCGTACCCGGCCCGGCCAGCGCGGCGGCCGTACCGACCACGCCGTTGCCGCAGCCCAGGTCGACCACCCGGTCCCCGGGGGCGGGGGTCGGCAGGTGACCGAGGAAGAAGCGGGTGCCGATGTCGAGGCGCTCGGCGCAGAAGGTGCCGGCGTGGTTGACCACCGTGCGCCCGGAGACCGGGCCGACGTCCGGCGGCAGCGCGTAGCGGTGCGGCCACGGGCTGGGGCCGGGGTCCAGCGCCGGGTCCGGGGTGCAGAAGATCAGCCGGGCCTTGCGGGCGGCGAGCGAGGTACGGGTCGGGCCGAGGATCCGCTCGAAGAGCTGGAGGGTCGAGGTGTGGATCTCGGTGACCATGCCGGTGCCGATCACCACGGTGCCCGGGTGGACGGCGGGGGCGAGCCGGTGCAGCTGGTCCTCCAGCAGGGCCAGGCTCTTGGGGACGCGCACCAGCAGGACGTCGATCCGCTCCGGCGGGGTGTCCCGGGTGGTGCGCAGCCGGGCCGGGTCGGCGGGGGCGCCGGCCCGGGCCAGGTTGGCCAGGGTGGCCCGGCGGCCGAGGTGGGAGTCGACGATCTGGACCGGCTCGTGGGCGGCGAGCGCGGTGGTCAACGCGCCCCAGCGGTCGCCCAGGACGACGATCCGGCGGCCGGCGAGGTCCGTGGCGCCGTCGGCGCCGTCCGCCTCGCCCGCGAGGTGGCGCAGCAGGTACTCGTCGGCGGCGTCCCAGGCCCGCAGCCGCTCGCGCGGGTCCTCGGGGAAGCGGGTGAGGTCGAAGACGCCCCACGGCGTGCTGAACGGGGTCGCCGCGGCGGGCGTGATCTCGGGATTCATCGTGTTCTCAGGCTATCCGACACCCCGACGGGGAACCGTTTCGACGGATACTGAAAGAGCCCGGCCGAGAGGGGTGAGGGCGATGGACTGGAAGCTCGAGGTCTTGGTGGTCCCGGTGTCCGACGTGGACCGCGCGAAGCTGTTCTACGAGGAGCGGGCCGGCTTCACGGTCGACCACGACACCCGGCTGCGGGACGGGGTCCGGGTCGTCCAGCTGACTCCCCCGGGCTCGGCGTGCTCCATCGTGGTCGGCACCGGGGTGATCACGTCGCCGCCCGGATCGGTGAAGGGGCTGCAGCTGGTCGTGCCGGACATCGAGCGGGCCCACGACGAACTCGCGGCGCGGGGCGTCGAGGTCAGCCCGGTCCAGCACTTCGAGGCGGGGCTGCGGGTGAACGGGCACGGGGAGGCGTGGAACTCCTTCGTGTTCTTCAACGACCCGGACGGCAACGGCTGGGCGGTCCAGGAGGAGCCGCAGGCGGCTTAGCGCCCGGGTCGGCCCGGCCGGTCTCGGCCCGCGCTGGGTAGGCTCCAGGGATGGCTGAACACGAGGGAAGCGTGCGGGTGGACAGCTGGATCTGGTCGGTCCGGCTCGCCAGGACGCGGGCGCTGGCGGCCGCCGCCTGCCGGGCCGGGCACGTGCGGGTGAACGGCGAGCGGGTCAAGCCGGCCCAGGCGCTGCGCCCCGGGGACGAGGTGCGGGTGCGCGAGGAGGGCTACGAGCGGGTCGTCGTGGTGCGGAAGCTGATCCGCAAGCGGGTCGGCGCCACGGTGGCGGCGGAGTGCCTGATCGACAACAGCCCGCCGCGGCCGCCGCGCGAGGTCGTCGTGGCGGCCGGCGAGCGGGACCGGGGCGCGGGGCGTCCGACCAAGCGCGAACGGCGCGACCTCAACCACCTGCGCGGGCGCTGATCCCGTCAGGGCGTGGTGTCGCCGAGCACCTTGGCGAGGAAGGCGTCCAGGTTGCCGACCGTCCGGTCGATCTGCAGCTCCAGCGGCAGCGACTCGTCCGGCCTGGTGATCAAGGTGGACTTCTTCAGCCCGCGCACGTACAGCGAGCAGGCGAGGTCGGCGCAGATGTACGTGCCGACGGTGTTGCCCTCGCGCCCGGCCGCCCCGGCCCGGCGGCCGGCGAGCAGCGCGACGCCGGAGCCGGCGTGCGCGGTGATGCACAGTGAGCAGACGTTCGTCTTGGTGAGGCTGCGGCGGATCGTCGGCACCCGCAGCGTCACGCCGACCGGCTCGCCCGCGTACGGCGCCACCAGGTACGCCCGGTCGGGCGCGCCCTGGTCCCGCCAGCCGAGGAAGTCCAGGTTCTGCCAGGGAAGTTCGGCCAGGCCCCGGGGAAGGCTGAGCCGACGGGCCTCGCCCTTGGAGCAGTTGACGAAGGACGCGCGGATCTCGTTCTCGCTCAGGGGTTCCATGCCGCGGAAGCTAACACTCGCCCGGGCCCGGTGTCGCAGCAATTTCTCCCGATACGTCCCCGGGGCCGGGTGACGGGCTGTCAGTGCTCGACCCTAGAGTTCGGTGTGCGGGCCCGGTCCCGGCGTAGGAGGGAGGCGCCGGGACCGGTCCGCGGGTGGGGCTACTTCTTGAAGGCGACGCCCGCGTAGGCGGAGACGTCCTGCCAGCCCTCGGGGAGTTCGGTGGTCGGGACGTGGCCGGAGGTGGGGCGCCAGAGCGGGAGCTGGACCAGGCCGGGGCCGGCGAACTCGAAGTCGCCGAAGAAGGGTTCGACGTCGGCGCGCGGGCGCAGCACCAGGGGGGCGCTGGCGCTGCGGTAGATGCGGGTGCCTTCGGCGGCGCTCTCCCGGGAGGCGAAGTCGGGGCTGCCGTGGGAGAGGATCAGCGCGCTGCCGGGGGCGAGCGCGTCGCGCAGGGTGCGGACGATCTGCTGGGCACCGTCCTCGTCGCGGATGAAGTGCAGCACGGCGACCAGCA
Source organism: Kitasatospora sp. NPDC087861 (assembly GCF_044742585.1). Lineage (NCBI taxonomy): Bacteria > Bacillati > Actinomycetota > Actinomycetes > Kitasatosporales > Streptomycetaceae > Kitasatospora > Kitasatospora sp. NPDC087861. The sequence continues at coordinate 73,550 of NZ_JBIUUS010000009.1, read as the reverse complement.
TCAGCGCGACCGGCTCGGACAGGTCGACGGCGGCGCGCAGCCCCGGGTGGTCGAGGATCTCGGCCGGGTCGCGCAGGTCGGCCTCGATGACCGAGGTGTGCCCGGCGGGGTGACCGGCCAGCAGGGCGCGGGCGTGGGTGGCGACGATCGGGTCGTTGTCGACGTACACCACCCGGGCGTCCGGGGCGACCCGCTGGGCGACCTCGCTGGTGGAGCCGACGGCCGGGATGCCGGTGCCGATGTCGATGAACTGGCGGATACCCCGACCGGCGGCGAACTCGACCGCGTCGCCGAGGAACCGGCGGTTGGTGCGGGCCAGCAGCGGCAGCGCGGGGTAGGCGGCTATGGCGGCCTGGGCGGCCTTGCGGTCCGCCTCGAAGTTGTCCTTGCCGCCCAGGTAGTAGTCGTACATCCGGGCGGTGTGCGGGACGCCGGTGTCGAGCTCGCTCGGCGGCTGCCAGTCGTCCGCTCTGGCCCAGTCCCAGTCGGTGCCGGTGGCCTCGCCGACCGCCGCGGTGTCCTCGTGCATCCTGTTCCGCCCCCCAATGCAATGCTCACTGCCGGACATGGTCACCGCCGCGGCGGTCGGCGGGCCCGTCCGGTACGGCCGGTTGACCCGCCTCCGACCCCGCCATCGTTGCGTGGCGTACGGTGCGCCGTGATCGTATCCGACGACACGCCGGGGAAACAGCGGGAGTTCAGGTTTACGCAACACCCGGCCGGTGGAGTGTGTGCACGTCAACGGCGGTATCCGGACGCTCCCCGGATCGCCCCGGAGGTCCGCCCTCTCTATGCTGACTGCCGATGACTGCCGACCGCCGCACCGTACTGCGCACCGCCGCCCAGCTGGCCGCCCTGACCGCCGCCGGCGGGCTCCTGACGTCGTGCACCAGCGGCACCCCGCATCGGGCCGACACCGGAACGCTCGCCGTGCACCCGGGCACCGTCGACCCGCAGCACACCACCGACCCGGCCTGGAACGGCGGCGAGGGCCCGGCCTCCGCCGCGCCGAGCGCCCCGCCGGAGCCGCAGCCCACCGCGACCGAAACGGCCACCGCGGCCGCCACCCAGCCGCCGACGCCGCCCGTGCTGCCGCCGCTCGCCCCCGGCACCCCGGTCGAGGTGGTGAACGGGCCGCGCACCGGCAAGAACGTGGCACTCACCGTCCACGGCAGCGGTGATCCGAAGCTGGCCACCGCGCTGCTGGAGGCCGCCGAGCAGCGCGGTGCCAAGCTGACCGTGATGGCGGTCGGCAGCTGGCTCGACCAGCAGCCGCAGATGGCCCGCCGGATCCTGGACGCCGGCCACGAGCTGGGCAACCACACCCAGAACCACCTCAACATCTCCGCGATGAGCCCCGACCAGGCGCGCGCCGAGATCGCCCAGTGCGCCGACCGGCTGCAGCGGCTCACCGGCTCGATCGGCCGCTGGTTCCGCCCGTCCGCCACGCAGTACGCCAACCGGATGGTGCGCGAGCAGGCCAGGGCGGTCGGCTACGAGCACGTGCTCTCCTTCGACGTCGACCCGCGCGACTACAACGACCCGACGGCCGCCGAGCTGCAGCGCCGGGTGCTGGGCTCGGTGCGCGGCGGCTCGGTGGTCGCCCTGCACATGGGCCACCAGTGCACGGTGGACGCGCTGCCGGCCATCCTGGACGGCCTCGCCAAGGCGGGCCTGAAGCCGGTGACCGCCAGTCAGCTGTGCGCTTAGGAGCCCGCCACCCGGGCCCGTTCAGCCCATCGGGTCGTCCTCCTTGTACGGGCGGAGCCGCAGCGTCCGGGCGTCCGCCGTACGGATCTCCTCGGCCCGGTTGACCAGCTCCTCCAGGTCGTCCCGCTCGGCGTGGATGAACCGTCCGTGCAGGCCGTCGAAGCGGCCGCGGGCCACGTCCGCGGTGACCGCGACCATGTACGGGATGGAGCCCCAGGTCTTCTTGTCCTTGAACATCGGCATCCCGGCGGTCATGTCGGTGGCCACCGCGCCCGGGCTGATGTCGAGGATGACGACGCCGTGCTGGGCGAGCGAGTCCGCCATGTTGTCGGAGAGCTGCAGCAGCGCGCCCTTGGAGGTGGCGTACGCGGTGTAGTCCCCGTCCGGGCGCAGCGCGAAGCCGGAGTTGAGGTTGACCACCCGGCCGTGCCGCCGGGACACCATGCCGGGCAGGACGCAGCGCAGCAGGTTGTAGGGGCCGCGCAGGTTGGTCTCGATCACCTGCCACCACTGGTTGGCGTCGGTCTCCCAGAGCGGCACCTCGGCGCGGTCGACCAGGCCGGCGTTGTTGATCAGCAGGTCGACCGGGCCGAGGTCGCGTTCGACGAGCCGGACGGCCTCCCGGACCGAGCCCGGGCGGGTGACGTCGGCGGTGACGGCGACGCCCCGGGAGCCGTGCCGGACGCACTCCTTGAGGGTGTCGGTCAGCGTCTCGTGGGTACGGCCGACCAGGCCGACGGCCATGCCCTCGGCGGCCAGGCCGATGGCGATCTCCCGGCCGATGCCCCGGCCTGCGCCGGTGATCAGGGCGACCTGTCCTGTGAGCGATACCGTCGACACCACGTGCTCCCTTCCCGTCCCCGGCCCCCGTCTGCGGCATTCTCGCGGCCACCGGGCGGGCGCGGCCCCGGGCGCACGGGCGGCGGGCGCGGCCTCACCCGATCGGGCGATCGGAAGCGGTGGCACCCGCCCGGGGAGGGGGTGACCTACTGGCCGGTACGGAGTAGTAACGTCGTCGGGGCGGTGACCGGTGCACCCATACCGGTACCCCGGCCCGCAGACCAGCAGCTCGCTGGGCCACCAGTCGCTGGGCGACCCCCAGCACCACCGAAGGGCAACTGAGTGAGTGACATCGCGCGCGTCGGAGTGATCGGCTGCGGCCTGATGGGGTCGGGCATCGCGGAGGTCTTCGCCCGGGCGGGGCTGGACGTCCTGGTGGCGGAGGCCAGCGGTGAGGCGCTGGAGTTCGGCCGCACCCGGCTGACCAACTCCCTGGACACGGCGGTCAAGCGCGGCAAGCTGACCCCCGAGCAGCGGGACGAGGCGATGGCCCGGCTGACCTTCACCGTCGAGCTGTCCGACTTCGCCGACCGCGACCTGGTGGTCGAGGCGGTCGCCGAGCGCGAGGACGTCAAGGTCAAGATCTTCCAGACCCTGGACCAGGTGGTCGAGCGCCGCGACGCGATCCTCGCCTCCAACACCTCCTCGATCCCGATCGTGAAGCTGGCCGCCGCCACCTCCCGCCCCGAGCAGGTGATCGGCCTGCACTTCTTCAACCCCGCGCCGGTGCAGAAGCTGGTCGAGGTCATCCCGACCCTGACCACCTCGGCGGTCACCACCGAGCGGGTCGAGGCCTTCGCCTCGCAGGAACTCGGCAAGGAGCCGATCCGCGCCCGGGACCGGGCCGGCTTCGTGGTCAACGCGCTGCTGGTGCCCTACCTGCTGTCCGCGGTGCGGATGTTCGAATCGGGCGTGGCCACCGCCTCCGACATCGACAAGGGCATGGAGGCCGGCTGCGCCCACCCGATGGGCCCGCTGCGACTGTGCGACCTGATCGGCCTGGACACCATCGTCTCGATCGCCGAGTCGATGTACGACGAGTACAAGGAGCCGCTGTACGCCGCTCCCCCGCTGCTCTCCCGGATGGTCGACGCGGGCCTGCTGGGCCGCAAGTCCGGCCGCGGCTTCTACGACTACACCGCGAGCGCCTGACCTGCACGAACGCACGTCAGTTAGCTGGCGCCCAGTCAGCACAATGCGGTGCGGCCGAGACCTCGAAGGTCTCGGCCGCGCCGTTTGATCTTGCCCTGGAAGGCCCCCGTAGAGCCTACGGAGAGATCCACTTCTCAGGCACCGAACCAGGCATCAACGGCTACTCGCCCTCGTGGGCCCTGCTCCGGCATGAAGTGCGCGTACGTCTTGAACCTCACGTCCGGCGAGGCATGCCCCATCCAGTGGGACACCGACACCACGTCTACTCCAGCGCGCAGTTGGACGCTCGCGTACGTGTGCCTGCACCGATGGAACATGAGCTCCCGGAAGGCTCCCACCCGCTGCCCTCGGCCGCCAGGTCCTTCGGCGCGATCAGCCCCGCTTCGGCCAACGCGGGCTTCCAAGCCTTGGGGTTGAACCTGTTCGGGTTGATCGGGTTGTAGAACCAGGTCGTCATCAGCAGCTTGACCGTGGCCGTGGGCCGGTTGCCGTTGCCGACGATCGGCGCAGCGAGGCTGCTGGTGAGGGTGTCGGCCAGGTCCTGTCGGGCGCTCGCCAGCGCGGCCATGACGGGGGCGGAGAGGGTGATGCCGACGGCGCCGAGTAGGCCGCGGAGTATCGCGTGGCGTGCGGGCGGCGCGGGTCCGAGGGTGGGTTCTGTGTCAGCCTGCTGGGCAGTTCCAGGTGCAGCGTCGGAGTCGGCGTTGAAGGGGGTGTAGTCGGCGCCGTAGCCGAGCCGGTCGGGCCGGGTCTGGTAGAGCCGACACAGGCCGTCGAGGCGTGGGTCGCTGGGTCGGCTGGCGCCGTGCTCCCAGGACGACAGCTGCTGCACCGTGACCCGGTGGCCGACCTCGGCGAACATGGTCACGGTTTCCTGCAGCGTCCAGCCCCGAGCAAGGCGCGCGGCCTGCAGAAGGGACACCCCGCACTGTTCAGCGATCGCCTGAACGAGTTGCCAGGGGGCCCAGCCAGCGACGCTGGACTGGGCAACCAGGCGAGCGGCGGCCTGCCGGGTGGTGGCGCGGGGCATCAGCGGCTCCGAGTCCGACACGGTGGGGGATATGACACCACGTTAGGTCATCCTGTAGGCGGCGCGGAGAGAGTTCATCACGCCGCTAGGAGATCGCGCGCGTTCTTCACCACGGCATGGTGATCGCGGTCACCGTTCACGGTGACGCCGCCATTGTCGGATCTCTGGCGGTGGCCCGATCCTCTCGGCATGGTCACCCCACCGACGCCGGTTCGCACGCTGGCCGAGTTCCGGCCGGCCCGCGGCACCCCTCGCCGTATCAGCGTCACCAGCGAGCAACTGCACGGCCGGGCATGCATCACCAGCAACGCGTGCTCTGACACGACGCTCGTAGCAGTTGGCCACGTCTACACCGACGCTGGCCCAGGCCGCGCTCCGCTCGGCTGGCCGGTCGTCGCCCATCTCCAGTGCGTGGAGGAGAGGACATGTTGATCGATGAGCTCACAGTCGCGGTGGACGGCCACTTGGAGCCGGTCACCGCGCCGGCGCTGCAGGCGCTGGACATCCTGTGGCAGACGCTGCGCGAGCTGCCGATCGGCGAGTACCAGCTGCGGGCGATGGAGCGGCTGGTGGGCAGCGGCGACACGCGCGACTTGGAGCGCTGGATGCACGGCGACGAGGCCACCGACTGGACGCTCGCCCTCGAAGGGGATGCCGTCGCTGTCGCGCGGGTGTCGTACGGCGACCGCCTGACCTGTCGGCAGCGCGTCGCCGCCCGCTACCGCCCGGAGCTGGTGGAACGCCCAGCTGGCCACCCCGACCAGTGGGTCGCCCTGGATCTGGTGACCGGCTACCCGGCTACCGAGCGGCCTACAAGTAGACCCGCCTCGGGACAGATCCGACCGTCCGCACGGCGGTCGTCGAACACTGCCCTGTTCTCGTTTCCTCCCAGCCTGACGACAACACCGGGTCCGGGAGGTAGCACCACTCGATATCACCGAGAGGAGCGTCATCATGATCAGCTCGCCGGGTCCGCTCGTGAGCACGACGACGTTCGGCTCTGTCGTGTCCACTGTGCTCGCCAACAACGAGGGCATGACGGTCGAGATGGCGGAGCGCATCGTTCGCGAGGCGCTCGCGTTCGTCGTCACCGGCGCCCGGCGCCCCCACCTGGCCATGGCGCCGAGTCGCATCGTGGACGAGGGCTGGCACGCACTCATCGTCCACACCGAGGTCTACTCCGAGTTGTGCGCCCGTGAGGGCGTGTTCGTCCACCACAGTCCCGGCTTCGACCCGGACAACTTCGACCCAAACATCCTGGAGCAGACCCAGGACGCCATTCGGGCCGCCGGGTTCGAGGTCGACCCGGAGCTGTGGCGGGCGCCCACGGACGACTCCCTCGTATCCGTCGCGGCGAACTGCCAGCACGCGCCGCGCTGCAAGATCCGGCCCATGCCGAAACCGGAGAAGCCCTGCAACAAGCCGGCCGTTGCCTGACGGACGCGTACGCTGCCGGACAGTCGACAGGAGGTTCTCCCATGGGTGAGTACATCAACCCGCGCTACGCGCACGTTGTCGAGTGGTACCGGCAGCAGCAGGTGAATCCCGACCCGGAACAGGCGCTCGGCCGGCCAGTCTTCCGGGCTGACGACGAGCCTGTACCTCCTCGTCTCGGGTTCCTCATGGAACCGGTCCCGAGCGAGTAGCACACCCCTGGCCGGCCGTACGGCGGCACGGCCGGCCATGGCCTGCCGCCGCTCCCCCGCTGCTCTCCCGGATGGTCGACGCGGGCCTGCTGGGCCGCAAGTCCGGCCGCGGCTTCTACGACTACACCGCGAGCGCCTGAGCACCGGCCGGCGGACGGCGACGGGGCCCGGGAGCATGCCGCTCCCGGGCCCAGGCCTACGTCACGTCAGCTGTTGATGGCGTAACTGTCGCCGTAGACCTTCCACTTGAGCGGCGGGTTGAGGTCGAAGTTCTTCGCGTTGAGGAAGACCGACTGCTCGGTGTCGACCCGGCTGGTGTCGGAGTGCGCCTCCTCCTTCTTCATGACCACCTTGCGGGCGTCCAGGAAGGCCTTGAGGTAGGTGGCCTCGTCGCCGCCCTGGGCGGGGGTCTTGGCCTTCTTCATGGCGGCGGCGCGGATGCCGCCGAAGCTGTCCGAGCTGTTGCCGGGGCCGTGCATGACGATGGCGTCGTAGTAGGCGAACTGGCCGAGCGCGCGCAGGCCGTCCGACTTGGCCTGGTTGACGGAGGGGTTGAAGTACACCCGGTCGCGCTCGTCGTCCTGGGCCTTCTGGAAGACGGTGTCCTTGGCGGCGGTGGCCCAGTCCTTGACGAAGGGGGTGCCGAGGCCGGAGTGCGAGGCGCTGCCGTTGACCTTCTTCAGGGCCGGCAGGTACTTGGCGAGGATGTTGCCGGGCTTGAGGTCCGTGTAGTGCTGGACGAGGTCGAGCATGTCACCGGTGCCGGAACAGAAGCCGATGATGCCGGCGGTGTAGCCGCGCCCGTCGCCGATGTCCTCGATGTACTTGTACTGGGCCTTCCAGTCCAGCGAGGAGTTCTCCGCGCTGGACACCAGCTGCATCGCGATGTCCTTCTTGTGCGGGTCGTCCAGCCCGACTCCCTTGAGCTGGACGGATGCCGCGGCCGCCGGGGCGGCGGCGGCCGCGCCGGCGGCCGCGACCGTGGCGGGTGCGGCCACCAGGGCGGCGGCGAGGGCTATGCGCAGGGCACGGTGGTACTGGGGACGCATACGATGCTCCGTTTCCTCGGGCGGTTAGGAAACTTTCCTAACGGGAAATTAGCGCCTCGGACCCCCGCCTCCGCAAGGGTTTTGACAGAACCTCTTCAAATTTCTTCGCTACCGGACGAAGGGCCCGGAGGCGGCCGCCACGGCAAGGACTTAAACCGACCGTCCTCGATCTCTCCGCTCAGACCGCCCGGCGGCGCACCCACCAGACCGTCGCCGCGCACAGCGCCACCGCGAGCAGGAGCATCCACCCCAGCTCGATGAACTGGAACGACCAGTAACGCCCGTCCGGCTGGTACGTCTCGTGCACCGAGTAGCCTCCCTCGCTCACCAGCTTCTGGGCGCCGTAGTAGTCGTGTCCCAGGTCGTAGATCTCACCACTGCGAATCCGATTCCCGGCCGGGTCGGCGTACCACACGCTCAACTCCCAGCGGTGGTCGACCGAGGACTGGGCCAGCGTGTGCACCGTCTCCTCCAGCGGGGTTCGGTAGTGGAAGCGCAGGGACTCGGCCACCAGAGTGGTCACGACCGAGGCCACCACACCGATCCCGACCGCCACCACCGTCCGCCGCAGCACCGCGCCCGCGAGCGCGGCCACCGCGAAGACCAGCAGGACCCGGCCGACCAGGGCGGGCGGAGCGGCCGAGAAGAGCAGGGGCAGGAAGCGGCCCGACTCCCCCGCCATCGGCGCGATCCACCAGCTGAACACCACGGCCACCAGTACCGTCGCGGCCGCCAGCACACTGCCCACGACGGCCAGCACACCCACCGTCCACCGGGTCCGCCCGGCCCCCTGGGTCCAGGCGAAGCGGACCGTGCCGTGCTCGAACTCCCGCGCCAGCAACGGGCCGCCCACGAAAGCGCCGAGGGCTCCGCCCAGGAAGTAGACGATGTTCCCACCGACCGTCAGCTCGGTACCGTACTCGCGCAGGAACTCCTTCCACCGCTCGTTGCAGGCCCGCGTCGTCATGTCGCAGCCACCCGCACCGGAACGCTCGAACCCGGCGTGCAGGAAGTACCCGGTGACGGCCAGCAGCAGGGTGAGCCCGGCGAGGACGCCCAGCAGGGTCCGCAGCGCGTACCGGTGGCGGAGCCAGGCCGCCCGGATCGCCCCGCTGCGGGGCAGCGCGGCGGGAACGGCGGTGACGGCACTCATGACAGCATCGCTTTCTCGGACGTACGGACGGCCCCGCGCGGGCCGGGCAGGGCGGAGACGGCCGGCTCGCGCAAGTAGGAGAGCACCAGCTCCTCCAGGCCGACACGCTGTTGGCGCCAGCCCCCGGAGACCGGCGCGTCCACGCCGCCGGTGCGGACCAGCAGGTGGGACTGGACGCCGGCCCGGCGGTCGCGGACCACCGGCAGGCGGGCGGCGAGCTCGTCCGCCTCGGCCGTCGGACCGGTCAGCATCCGGTGGCCGCCGACCAGGTCGTCCACCTCCCCCGCCACCTGGACCCGGCCACCGCCGAGCACCACCAGGTAGTCGCAGGTCTGCTCCAGCTCGTTGACGGCGTGCGAGGAGAACACCACCGACAGGCCGTCCTCGGCCACGGCCGTCAGCAGCACGGCCATGAAGTCGTGCCGGGCCAGCGGATCCAGGGCCGCCAACGGCTCGTCCAGCAACAGCAGTTCAGGACGCTTGGCGAGGGCCAGGGCGAGCGACACCTGGGCCTGCTGGCCGCCGGAGAGCCGGCCGTACTTGCGGTCCAGCGGGATGCCGAGACCGTCCAGGTGGGTACGCGCCCGGGCCCCGTCCCAGCGGCGGTTCAGGTGGCCGCCCATCCGGAGCAGATCGCGGACGGGCAGGCCCGGGTAGAGCGAGGCGTTCTGGGCGACGACGCCGATCCGGCCCAACGCCTCTGGTGAGCCAGGGAGTTGACCGCCGAGGACGGACAGCATGCCCTCGCTCGGCAGGGTCAGGCCGGCGGCCAGGCCCAGCAGGGTGGACTTGCCGGCGCCGTTCGGGCCGACCAGCGCCACCACGCGCCCGGCCGGGACGGCGAGGTTGCAGTCCCGCAGCGCCCAGGAGCGGCGGTAGCGCTTGCCCAGCCCGCCGCAGTCGATCACCGTGTCCGCGGCCATCAGGCCACCACCCCGTCCCGTCCCTCGCGCAGGTCGCGCAGCGCGTCCTCGAACACCGCGACCATCCCCCCTTCGTCCAGCCCGGCGTTCCGCGCCGAGCGCATCCAGTCCAGCAGCCCCCGCCGCAGCGCGGCCCGTTCGCGCAGCGGCACCACTCCGGCGGGCAGCCCACGCACAAAGGTGCCCTGACCGCGCCGGCCGACCGCCAGGCCGCGGTGCTCCAGTTCGCGGTACGCCTTGAGCACGGTGTTGGGGTTGATCGCCAGCCCCGCCACCACCTCGCGTACCCGGGGCAAGCGGTCCCCCTCGGTCAACCAGCCCATCCGCAGCGCCTGTTCGACCTGCTGCACGAGTTGCAGGTAGGTCGGGACACCGGAGGCCGGGTCCAGACGGAACTCGATCGGGGAGGGCTGGTCGGCACCTTTGTCTAGTTCCATAGTTAATGAGTTAAGTGGCGATGGCGACGGGCCGTCAACCCAAGGAAAGGCAAAGGGCCCCGCCCGGACCGAGGTCCGGACGGGGCCCTTGGGCCGGGCGTGATCAGGCGCCGCGCAGCACCGCGCCGGTGCGGGCGACGGCCTCGGCGACGGCCGCCTCACGGGCGGCGGTCGCCTCCTCGGCGGTCAGCGTGCGGTCCGCGGCGCGGAAGCGCAGCGCGTACGCCAGCGACTTGCGGCCCTCGCCGACCTGCTCGCCGGTGAAGACGTCGAACAGCCGGATGGCCTCCAGCAGTTCGCCCGCGCCGGAGCGCAGCGCGGCCTCCACGTCGGCGGCCGGGACGGCTGCGTCGACGATCAGCGCGACGTCCTGGGTGGCCACCGGGAAGCCGGAGACGGCCGGGCCGTTGACCTTCTCGGCACCGTCGGCGGTGAGCAGGTCGATGTCGACCTCCATCGCGCTGGTGCGGGCCGGCAGGCCGAGCGCCTTGACGACGCGCGGGTGCAGCTCACCGGCGTGGCCGACCACCCGGTCGGTGCCGGCGACGACCAGCTCGGCGCAGCGGCCCGGGTGCCAGGGCGCCTGCTGCCCCTGGCGGACGGTCAGCTCGACACCGGCCGCGCGGGCCACCGTGCGGGCCGCCTCGACGGCGTCCGCCCAGAACGCCTGGGCGCCCTGGCCCCACCAGCCGGAGGGCAGCCGCTCGCCCGCGAGGGCGACCGCGACCCGGCGCGGCTGGTCCGGCAGCGCGGCGTCCAGCTCGGCCAGCTCCTCGTTGCTCGGCCGGTGGTCGACGGCCGGGCGCGGGGCCACGGTCAGCTCGTCCTTGGGCAGGAAGACGGTGCCGGTCTCGTAGATCGCCAGGTCGGTGTTGCCCCGGCCGACGTTGCGGCGCAGCGCGCCGAGCAGGCCCGGCAGCAGCGTGGTGCGCAGCGCCGGCTCCTCGTCGTTGAGCGGGTTGACCAGCTTGACGGTGCGGCGGCGCCGGTCCTCCGGCTCCAGGCCGAGCGCCTCGAAGGCGCTCTCGCCGAGGAACGGGTAGTTGTTGACCTCGACGTAGCCGGCCCCGGCCAGCGCGACGCCGATCCGGCGGTGGGTGCGCTGGGCCTCGGTCAGTCCCTTGCCCGGGGGCACATTGGGCATCCGGGCGGGGACGTTGTCGTAGCCCTCCAGCCGGATGACCTCCTCCGCGAGGTCGTACGGGTCGGTGAGGTCGGGCCGCCAGGTCGGCGGGGTGACCTCCAGGATGTCGGCGCCGGCGACCGAGCAGCCGATCTCCTGCAGGCGCCGGGTGACGGTCTCGCGGCCGTACGCGGTGCCGGCGACCCGGTCGGGCAGGTCGGCGGCGATGGTGATGGTGCGCACCGGGTGCGGGGCGGCGATGTCGGTGACCCCGGCCTCGGCGGTGCCGCCGGCGATCAGGACCAGCAGGTCGACGGCGCGCTGGGCGGCGGCGCGGGCGGCCTCCGGGTCGACGCCGCGCTCGAAGCGCTTGGACGCCTCGGAGGGCAGCTTGTGCCGCTTGGCGGCGCGGGCGATGGCGACCGCGTCGAAGTGCGCCGCCTCGATGATCACCTCGGTGGTGCCCGGGCCGGCGGCCGGGTCGAGGATCTCGGTGGAGGCGCCGCCCATGACGCCGGCCAGGCCGATCGGGCCGCTGTTGTCGCAGATCAGCAGGTCCTCGGCGGAGAGCGTGCGCTTCACGCCGTCGAGGGTGGTGAGGGTCTCGCCCTGCTCCGCCCGACGGACCGTGATCGGGCCCTCCACGCGCTGCTTGTCGTAGGCGTGCAGCGGCTGGCCGACCTCCAGCATCACGTAGTTGGTGATGTCGACGGTCAGCGAGATCGGGCGGATGCCGGCCTTCTGCAGGCGGCGCTGCAGCCAGATCGGGGACTTGGCGGTCGGGTCGACGCCGACGACCGTACGGGCCACGAAGCGGTCGCAGCCGGCCGGGTCGGCGACCTTGACCAGGTAGCCGAAGGAGTTGGCCGGCGGCACGTCGAGCAGCGCCGGGTCGGCCAGCGGCAGCCCGTACGCGGCGGCGGCCTCGCGGGCGACGCCGCGCAGGGACAGGCAGTAGCCGCGGTCCGGGGTGACGGCGATGTCCAGCACCTCGTCGACCAGCTGGAGCAGCTCGATCGCGTCGGTACCGGGCTCGAACTCCGGCGGCAGCACGATGATGCCGTCGTGGTCGTCGCCCATGCCGAGCTCGCGGGCGGAGCAGATCATGCCGGCCGAGGTCTGGCCGTAGGTCTGGCGGGCCGAGATCGGGAAGGGGCCGGGCAGCACGGCGCCCGGGAGCACCACGACTACCTTGTCGCCGACGGCGAAGTTGGTGGCACCGCAGACGATCTCCTGCGGCTCACCGGTGCCGTTGGCGTCGCCGACGTTGACGAAGCAGTGCCGGATCGGCTTCTTGAAGCCGGTCAGCTCCTCGATGGAGAGCACCTCGCCGACCACCAGCGGGCCCTTGAGGTCGCCGCCGAGCTGCTCGACGGTCTCGACCTCCAGGCCGGCCCGGACCAGGCGCTCCGCCACGTCACGGCCGGTCTCGCCGGCCGGCAGGTCGACGTACTCACGCAGCCAGGAAAGCGGGACGCGCATCAGATCTCCATCCCGAACGGGAGGGTGAAGCGCACGTCACCCTCGACCATGTCGCGCATGTCGGCGACGTTGTGACGATTCATCAGGATCCGCTCCAGGCCCAGGCCGAAGGCGAACCCGCTGTAGCGGTTCGGGTCGACGCCGCAGGCGACCAGCACGCGCGGGTTGACCACACCGCAGCCGCCGAGCTCGATCCAGCCCTCGGACGAGCAGGTGCGGCAGGGGCGGTCCGGGTTGCCGACGCTCTCGCCGCGGCACACGAAGCACTGCAGGTCGATCTCGGCGCTCGGCTCGGTGAACGGGAAGTACGAGGGGCGCCAGCGCAGCTCCAGGCCGCCGCCGATCAGCTTCTCGACCAGCACCTCGATGGTGCCCTTGAGGTCGGCGAAGGTGATGCCCTCGTCCACCGCGAGGCCCTCGACCTGGCGGAACACCGGGGTGTGGGTGGCGTCCAGCTCGTCGGTGCGGTAGACCCGGCCGGGGCAGACGACGTAGACGGGGGGCTCGCGGTCGAGCAGGGTGCGGGCCTGGACCGGGGAGGTCTGGGTGCGCAGCACCACGCCGGAGTCGGCGGAGCCGTCCGGGGCCTGGACGAAGAAGGTGTCCTGCATCGAGCGGGCCGGGTGGTCCGGGCCCAGGTTGAGGGCGTCGAAGTTGAGCCACTCGGCCTCGACCTCGGGGCCCTCGGCGACCTGGTAGCCCATCGCGACGAAGGTGTCCTCGATGCGCTCGGCCAGCGTGGTCAGCGGGTGCCGGGCGCCGCGCGGAGCGCGGTCGTACGGCAGCGTGACGTCCACCGCCTCCTCGACCAGCACGCGGGCGTCGCGCTCCGCCTCCAGTTCGACCTGCCGCTTGGCGAGGGCCTGGTTGACGGCGCCGCGGGCCTGGCCGATCAGCTTGCCTGCGGCGGCCTTGGCGTGCGGGGGCAGGGCGCCGATCTCGCGGTTGGCGAGGGAGAGCGCGGAGCGGTCGCCGGTGTGGGCGACCTTGGCCTGCTTCAGCTCGTCGAGCGTGCTGGCGGCGGCGAAGGCGGCGACGGCCTCGTCCCGCGCCTGCTCCACCACCTCGGGCTTGAGGGCCTCGACCTCGACCGGGTCGTACGACTTGTTGGGTGCCGACATCTCTATCTTTCCCGTGCTCCTGCTCGTCCGTGCTCAGGTAAGGGTGGCTCTCCCTCCTTGCCCGCCCTCGGGCAGGAGGGGACCTTTGCGCTACGCCCGGCGTGGCCGGGGCACGGGCAGCCGTTCTCCGCACGACGGGGAAGAGGGGTGTCCGCGGCTCAGCCGCACAGGGCGTCCCACAACGCCAAAGGTCGAGTGTAGTCGCAGCGCGTAGCGCGGCTGCCGCGATGCCCGTCCAGCGGGACCTCAGAACATGAAGTCCGGCACGCTGGCGGGCAGGATAAATCGGAACCGGGCGCCGCCGCAGGGGGCGCGGTCGACCCGGATCGAACCGCCGTGGGCCTCCACGATGCCCTTGACGATGTACAGGCCCAGACCGGTGCCGCCGCGCTTGGACCCGCGCCAGAAGCGGGTGAAGACGCGCGGCATCGACTCCTCGGGAATGCCGCTTCCTTCGTCGCTCACGGTGACCGCGGTGCCTTCCACGATGCGGGGCGGGGTGCCGGAGCGCTCCCAGACGGGTGCCTCGACGACCTCCTTGGCCGGTGCCACCTCGATCGTGACAGTTCCCTCGCCGTGGCGCACCGCGTTTTCCAGCAGGTTGGCCAGCACCTGGTCGACCTTGTCCGGGTCGGCCCACAGGACGGTCAGCGACTCGCTGATCCGGACGTCGAAGCGCTCCTCCGGGATGCCGGTGGCGACCTTGCGCTCGACGTGCCGGCGCACCGCGGCGGCCAGGTCCACCACCTGCTTGCGCAGCTCCAGCCGGCCCGCGTCGATCCGGGAGATGTCCAGCAGCTCGGCGATCAGCCGGGTGACCCGGTCGGCGTCGGCGTCCACGGTCTCCAGCATCAGCCGCTTCTGCCCGTCGGTGAACCGCTCCCACTTCGCCAGCAGCGTGGCCGTGAAGCCCTTGACGCTGGTCAGCGGCGAGCGCAGCTCGTGCGCGACGGTGGCGATCAGCTCGGCGTGGCTGCGCTCGGTGCGGCGCCGGGCCTCGGTGCCGCGCAGCGCGATCACCAGGCGCTCCGGCGGGCCCAGCGGTACGGCCCGGACGTACCGGGCGGAGACCAGCACCTCACGGCCGCCGGGCAGCAGCAGGTTGCGCTCCGGCTGTCCGGTACGGGTGGCCAGGCCGCCGTACGGGTCGGTCAGCTGCCACCAGCGGCGGCCGTCCAGGTCCTCCAGCGGGAGGACGTCCTCCAGCTCCTGCCCGAGCGCGACCTCCCGGAGCACGCCGGTGAGCCGGACCGCGGCCCGGTTGAAGCAGACCACCCGGCCCCGCCCATCGGCGACCACCAGGCCGTCCGGTAGGTCGTCCGGGTCGAGCTCTGGCCCGCTGCCGACCATGGGTGTCCTCCCCGATTACCCACCGTGCCGTTCCCCCCACCGAGGCAGACCCTAGCGCCTCGCAGCCCCCCGCAGTAGGGCCCGCGGCGGGGTGATCCGGGCGTACCACGAGCGCGCGGTTCAGGCGTTCGAGCGGCAGCCGCCGGGCGAACGCTGCGCCCGGGCCGAGGCGTACAGGCAGACGGCCGCTGCGGTGGCCAGGTTGAGGCTCTCGGCGTGCCCGTGGATCGGGACGCGCACGACCTCGTCGGCGAGCGCGCGGGTCTCCTCCGGGAGCCCCCACGCCTCGTTGCCGAACACCCACGCGCCGGGCGCGCCCAGGGTGCCCTCGTCGAGCTCCTGGTCGAGGTCGCGCTCCCCCGCGCCGTCCGCGGCGAGCACCCGGACTCCGGCCGCGCGCAGCTGCCCGACCGCCTCCTCGACCGGCACGCCGACCGCCACCGGCAGGTGGAACAGGCTGCCGACGGAGGCCCGGACGGCCTTCGGGTTGTACAGGTCCACCGAGGCGTCGGTGAGCACCACGGCGTCCGCGCCGGCCGCGTCGGCGGTGCGCAGCACGGTGCCGGCGTTGCCGGGGTCACGGACGTGGGCGAGCACCGCGACGAGCCTCGGGCGGGCCTTGAGCACCTCGGCGAACGGGGTGTCGATGAAGCGGCAGAGCGCCACGATGCCCTGCGGGGTCACCGTGTCGCAGATCTCCGCGATCACCTCGTCGGTGGCGGTCAGCACCGGCAGTCCCTCGGCCAGCGCCGCCTCGACGATGCCGGCGTGCCGCTCGGCGGCCTCCGGGGTCACGTACACCTCGACCACGGCGTGCTCGGCCGATCCCGGCAGCTGCCCGAAGGCGACGGCCTCCCGGACGGCCTGCGGGCCCTCGGCCAGGAAGCGGCGCTCCTTGGTGCGCTGGTTCCGCTTGGCGAGCCGGCGGGCGGCGACGACGCGCGGCGAGCGCACGGAGGTGAGCAGGGGGATGTCGGTGCTCGGCATGGTCTCGTTCTCTGTGGCGGGCGGCTCTGAGGATCCGGGGAAACCGCTGAAGATCCGGGGGAACGCAGAACCGGACCCGCAGGAGGGCCTGCGGGTCCGGTCAGAGCTCAACTGATCTCGGAAGATCAGGCGGCGTCGGCGGCAGCCTTGGGGGCGTTGACGTCGGCCGGCAGCGCCTTCTGGGCGACCTCGACCAGCGACGCGAAGGCGCCCGGGTCGTTGACGGCCAGGTCGGCCAGCATCTTGCGGTCGATCTCGACGCTGGCGGCCTTCAGGCCCTGCACGAAGCGGTTGTAGGTGATGCCGTTGGCACGGGCCGCAGCGTTGATGCGCTGGATCCACAGCTGACGGAAGTCGCCCTTGCGCTTCTTGCGGTCGTTGAAGTTGTAGACCAGCGAGTGGGTGACCTGCTCCTTGGCCTTGCGGTACAGCCGCGAACGCTGGCCACGGTAGCCGCTGGCGCGCTCCAGGATGACCCGGCGCTTCTTGTGGGCGTTGACTGCCCGCTTGACGCGTGCCACTTGATTACTCCTTGGATTGGACCACGGACTACTTCACGTGGTCCGTCATTCGAATGGGTCGGGAAGGATCAGCTGCCCCGCTCGGGCTCGCGCCGAGCGGGAGGGCGATCACTTGCCGAGAAGCTTCTTGATCTTCTTGGCGTCAGCGGGGGCCAGCTCGACGGTCCCGGCCAGCTTGCGGGTCAGCGTCGAGGGCTTGTGCTCCAGGAGGTGGCGGCGGCCGGCGCGCTCGCGCAGCACCTTGCCAGAGCCACTGATCTTGAAGCGCTTGCTGGCGCCACTGTGCGTCTTCTGCTTCGGCATTTCGCCGTATCTCCTCGTCGGTCCCGTCCGCGCCCGCGCGGCCTGAGCCACGCGGGCGTGAACTGGATGGATCTACGGTGACCGGGCGGGCCGCCCCGTCACCTCTGGTGGCCGGTCCCCCGGGCCGCCCTGGCCGTAACGGCTCAGGCGTCCTGGGAGGCCTCGGCCGGCTGCTCGACCTCGGCGGCGTCCTCGACGTCAGCCTCGTCGGCTTCCGCCTCGGCCGCGGCGTTCTCGGCCTCGAGCGCTGCGTCCTCGTCAGCCGCGGCGGCGTCGGAACCGGGGGTCCGGCCCTGACGCTCGGCCTTGCGGGCGTCGGCGAGCGCGCGGGCCTCGGCCATCGCCTCGGTCTTCTTCTTGTGCGGGCCAAGAACCATGATCATGTTTCGGCCGTCCTGCTTCGGCGAGGACTCGACGAAGCCCAGGTCCTGGACGTCGTCGGCGAGCCGCTGCAGCAGACGGAAGCCCAGCTCGGGGCGGGACTGCTCACGACCGCGGAACATGATCGTGATCTTGACCTTGTCGCCCTGCTTGAGGAACCGAACGACGTGACCCTTCTTGGTGTCATAGTCGTGCGGGTCGATCTTCGGCCGGAGCTTCATCTCCTTGATGACCGTGTGCGCCTGGTTCTTGCGCGCCTCACGGGCCTTCATGGCCGACTCGTACTTGAACTTGCCGTAGTCCATGAGCTTGCACACCGGCGGCCGGGCGGTCGCCGCGACCTCGACCAGGTCGAGGTCGTACTCCTGCGCGAGCTCCAGCGCCTTGGCAAGCGGCACGATGCCGACCTGCTCGCCGCTGGGACCGACGAGTCGCACCTCCGGGACGCGAATCCGGTCGTTGATGCGGGGCTCGGTGCTGATGGGGCCTCCTCGGTTGCACCTTCTGCGATGCGGCCGTCGGACGGCGGTCGCACGTAGTGGACTCGACCACTGGGCGGGGCTTCATTCGTGCTGCGCTGCCAGGCACCTGCTCGGTACCGTGTGCACCGCGACACGAAAAAAGCCCCGCTCGGTACAAGCGGGGCTCCACACAACCGGGGGCGGCGCCCTGGTGAGGAGCGCTGCGGCGACTCGGCGCCGTGGCGCCCGTCGCGGACCGGGACCCGTCGACCGCGAGGTCGACCAGGTGGGAGACTTTCGCGGTTGCCCTCTCGGGCCTCCTGGGTGGAGCCTCCTCTTGCTGGCCAGGCTCCCCTGCGGGATCCCGGCCGGTCAGTCTCGAAGCATACAGCGTTGGGCCGTAGAACACTATTCCGCCCCACTTCGGACCAACTTGTACGCTCCAGGGGTACGGACACCGGCACGACGGAACGAGCCCCCCTTGAGCAGCGAGCCCACCCAGACCCCCGGCGCGGACGACGACGCGATCGGCTTCGACGACCTCACCCGGGACATCGCCGAGGTCCCGGCCGTCGAGGTGATCACCACCGTCGCGGTGCACCTGATGAGCGCCGCCGCGGTCAAGTGCGGCCTGGCCGAGGGCGGCGACAAGGACAAGGACCTCGACGAGGCCCGCAAGCTGATCACCGCGCTGGCCGGGCTGATCACCGCCGGCGCCCCGGAGATCAGCAACTTCCACGCGGCACCGCTGCGGGACGGCCTGCGCTCGCTGCAGCTGGCCTTCCGCGAGGCCTCCATCGTCCCGGACGCCCCGGGCACGGGCCCGGGCGAGAAGTTCACCGGGCCGGTCTACTCCTGACCCGCGCACGCAGCAGGGGCAGTGGCTCTCGTGAGCCACTGCCCCTGTTCCGTTCCTCCCGCCCGAGGTGTTCCTACCGCCGGTAGAGCGGCTCGCCGGGCAGCTGCGCGGTCACCGGCAGCACCGCCAGGTCCAGCCCCCGGTCCAGCCGCACCCGCAGCACCGGGTCCGCGGCCACCGCCCGCCCCACCCGCTGCGCGGCCGCCTGGACGCCCGGCTGGTCCAGTTCCGGGTCGAACACCACGGCGAGCACCCCGTCCGCGCCCTCAGCGGCCGCCAGCAGCCCGGTGAGCACCTGCGGCTCGGCCGCCAGCAGCGCCCGTACCGCCTCGCGCACCTCGGGGTCGCGCACCGGCGGCAGGTACGGCCGGTTCTCCGCCAGCGCCCGCAGCCGGGCCCCGGCCACCTGGTAGGCGACCGGTCCGGCCGGGTCGATCAGCAGGATGTCGGCGCGCTCGGAGAAGGCCACCATCGCGGCCTGCGGAGCGACCACCGGCGCCGGGCGGGCGTCGGCGCGCCAGCGGGCCATCGTCTCCAGCGACGTGAAGGCCGGCAGCGCGCGGCGCCCGTCCGGGGCCTCCAGCACCGGGACGGCCATGTCGCTGGTCTTCTCGTGCTTGTGCCCGTGCTCGTCCACCTCGACCTCGCCGAGGAGGGCGACGATCGGGACCATCAGCCGGGTCGGAGTCAGCGCCGCCAGCAGCTCGGGCTCCGCCGCGCGGTCCTGCGACCAGCGGGCGAGGGCCTCGGTGAGCGCCGGGTCGGCGGTGCCGTCGTCGTCGGCGAAGCCGGGGTTCGGGATGTTCTTGCGGTCCACCCACCGACCCTATGCCACCGCGCGCCCCCGACCTCATTTCCCTGCACGCGGGGCCTACCCACGGGTAGGACGGTGTGGCACCCTGCGCGCATGGTCATGCTCGAAACCGCCGCCCCCGCCCCGGTCTCCGACCGCCACCGGTACGACCGGGCCACCGCACACCTGGACGGGCCGGTGGCCGTCGTCGACCTCGCCGCCTTCGACGCCAACGCCGCCGATCTGGTACGCCGGGCCGCCGGCAAGCCGATCCGGGTCGCCAGCAAGTCGGTGCGCTGCCGGGCCCTGCTGGAGCGCGCACTGGCCGTGGACGGCTTCGCCGGGGTGATGAGCTACACCCTCGACGAGTCGCTCTGGCTGGCGCGCACCGGCGTCCGCGACATCCTGCTCGCCTATCCCTCCGCCGACCGGACCGGCTACGCCGAACTGACCGCCGATCCGGCGCTCGCCCGCGAGATCACCGTCGTCCTCGACGACCCCGCCCAGCTGGACCTGATCGACAAGGCCCGCGGCGGCGACGCCGAGGTGCGGGTCTGCCTGGAACTGGACACCGCGCTGCACCTGCTCGGCGGACGCGTCCGGGTGGGCGCCCGACGCTCCCCGCTGCGAACCCCCGAGGACCTCGGCGCCTTCGCCGAACTCGTCCAGCACCGCCAGGGGTTCCGGGTGGTCGGCCTGATGGCCTACGAGGGGCACGTCGCCGGGGTGGGCGACCAGGTGCCCGGACGGCCGGCGCGCTCGCGGCTGATCCGGCTGATGCAGGCCAAGTCCAGGACCGAACTGGCCGAACGGCGCGCGGCCGTGGTCAGGCGGCTGCGGCGAGTGGCCGAGCTGGAGTTCGTCAACGGCGGCGGCACCGGCAGTGTGGAGTCCACCGCGGCCGAGCGCGCCGTCACCGAGGTCGCGGCCGGCTCCGGGCTCTACCTGCCCCGGCTGTTCGACAACTACAGCTCGTTCCAGGGCCGTCCGGCCGCGCTGTTCGGCCAGCCGGTGGTGCGCCGGCCCGGCGTCGGGGTGGTGACGGTGCTCGGCGGCGGCTACCCCGCCTCGGGCGCGGCCGGCCCGGACCGCTCCCCGGTGCCGTACCTGCCGCAGGGGCTGCGGTACGACCCGGTGGAGGGCGCCGGCGAGGTGCAGACCCCGTTGCTCGGCTCGGCCGCGGACGACCTGCTGATCGGCGACCGGGTCTGGTTCCGGCACGCCAAGGCGGGCGAGCTGTGCGAGCGCTTCGCCGAACTGCACCTGATCGAAGGGGATCGGGTGGTGCGGACCGTCCCGACGTACCGGGGTGAGGGGAAGACGTTCCTCTGACCAGGCGGCGTTCGGTGCTCTACCGTGGTGCCGATACTGCGGAGCAGGGCGAGAAGGGGGCGGCATGGAAGCCGAGATCGTGCAGCAAATGGTGACGTCGGGCGCCACGTCGTTGGCCACGCTGATGGCCACCGCAGCTTGGGAGCAGGTCAGTTCGCGGATCGCCCGGCTGTTCGGGCGGGGCGAGGGTGACGAGCAGGCCGGCGCCGAGCTGGAAGCGGTCCGGACCGGACTGCTGGAGGCGGGCGAGGACCAGGAGGCCCGCGACGACCAGACCGCGGTGCTGCGCACCCGACTGCGCACGCTGTTCCGCGAGAGCCCGGAGGCCGTCGACGAACTCCGGCGGATCCTGGACGAGTTGGCACCGCAGGTGCCCACGCAGCCCGGCACGGTGCACAACGAGATCAGCAGCACCGCCACGATCCACGGCAAGGTCGTCCAGGCCCACACGATCAACGGCAGTCTGAACTTCTGACGCCCGACCTTTCCGGAGCCTTAAGCGGGCCCGATGGAACGCCTAACCCGGGTGTTCCATCGGGCCTTTGCGCTGCTCCTGGGCCTACTGTCCGTCAAGAAGCGCGGCGCGCACGGCTATTGCCAACTGGTCCAGACCAATCATACGCTCTGGCCAGGGACCCGCGGTCCGGGTCGGCGGCCCCCGAACGGGCAGGCGTGTCCGCTCCCCCACACTCGCCCGGAACGACGGTCAAGGAGTCCCCACCCCATGTCCATCAAGCGAAGTGCCCTGTCCGTCGGCGTGGTCGGCGCCGCGGTCCTCGCGGTGGCCGTTTCCACCGCCGGTACCGCCAGCGCCCACGGCACGATGACCAACCCGGTCAGCCGGGTCGCCGCCTGCTACGCCGAGGGCCCCGAGCACCCGGTGTCCCAGGTCTGCAAGGACCTCGTCGCCGCGAGCGGCACCCAGCCGCTGTACGACTGGAACGAGGTCAACATCGCCAACGCGGCCGGCAACCACCAGGCGCTGATCCCGGACGGCAAGCTCTGCTCGGCCAACCGCGACAAGTACCAGGCCCTCGACTGGCCGCGCACCGACTGGCCGGCCACCGCGGTCAAGACGGGCGCCTTCACCTTCCAGTTCCGCACCACCGCGCCGCACGTCGGCACCCAGACCGTCTACATCACCAAGCCGAGCTACGACCCCACCAAGCCGCTGAAGTGGTCGGACCTCGACCCGACCCCGGTCGCCCAGGTGCAGGTCGACCGGACCGCCACCAACGGCTTCTACACCTACTCCGGCACCCTGCCGCAGCGCACCGGCCGCCAGCTGCTGTACACGGTCTGGCAGCGCAGCGACAGCCCGGAGGCGTTCTACAGCTGCTCCGACATCGACTTCGGCACGGCCGGCGCCCCGGCCGGCACGGCGCTCGCCGCGCAGGCCCCGGCCGCGCCCGGCGACGCGCAGATCGCGGCCGACGCGTCCAAGTCCACGGTCGCCCACCACGGCCACGGCGGTGACCCCAACTCCCCGGCCGGCGCGGTGATCCCGACCACCGCCGCGGCCGTCGGCACGTCGGCCACCGGTCCGCTGCTGCTGGCCGGCGCCGCCGCGATCAGCGTCGGCTGGGCCGGCATGGTGCTCCGGCGCCGTCGCATCGAGGCTGTTCGACGCGACTCCTGACGCCGGGCGCGGGACCGGGCCGGCCATACCCCCGTCCGACCCGGTTCCGTGGCTCCACCCCGTGTGAAACGAACGGCGGCGGCCCACCCGGAGAGTGCTTCTCCGGGTGGGCCGCCGCCGTGTGAGGAGCGGGTGGCTCAGGTGCTGGTGCCGCCGGTTCCGGCGGCACCACCGCCGGGAACGCCACCGGGAACGCCGCCGGGCAGTCCGCCGCCCGGAAGGGACGGCAGCTTGCCCTTGTAGTCGGTGATGCCGTTGAGGATGGTGTCCATCACGCCTGGGTCCGGCGCCTTGTCGGCGATGTCGAAGCCGAAGTGCACCGAGACCAGCGCCTTGCCGTCGGCGGACGGGAAGACCACCGTCTGCACGTAGCCGTTGTTGCCCTTGGGCGCGTCGACCTTCCAGCGGACCAGGTAGCCGTCCTGGCCGTTGACCTTGACCGCCTCGGACTTCAGCTCCTGGTGCCCGGTGATGTCGCCGTACGACTCCTTGGCCGCCTTGTCGATGTCGGCCTTGGCCGCCGTCTGGGCGTCGGTGCCGCCGCCGTCGATCCGGCCGGTGGTCACGCCGCCGAGGGTGCACGTGCTGCTGCCGTCCGGGCAGGTGTACGAGCCGACGGTGAGCACGGCGTAGCCGTCGTTGGTGGCGTCGGCCCGCCAGCCGGAGGGGACGGGCAGGGTGAGCCGGTTCACCAGGTCGATCGCGTTCCCGGCGCCGGGCCTGGTCTTGCCGCTGCCGTTGCCGCCACTCCCGTTGCCGCCGTTCCCACCGCTCCCGTTGCCGCCGCTCCCGCTCCCACCGTTGCCGCTGTCGCCGTTGCCGCCGCCGAGGCCCGGGAAGCCGTTCCAGGGCCCGTTCTCGCCGTTCGGCACGACCGGTCGGGCGCTGCGCTGCGTGCGGTTGTCGCCGTGGCCGTCCATCGCCAGGTAGGTGATCCCGGAGCCGGCGCCCAGGCCGAGCAGCGCCGCCACGGCGGTGGCGATCACCAGCCGGGACGGGCGGCGCCGGGGCCCCCGCGGCGGGGGCGGCGCCGCGGCACCGTAGGCGGTGCCGAAGGGCGGCGGCTCCGGGTAGCGGACCGTCGGTCCGCTGTCCAGCACCTCGCCCTCCAGGACCGTGGGTTCCTCGGCCGACCCCGGCCCCGGAGACCCGGCCGCCGGGGGCACCGGCTCCGGGGCGTCCGAGGGTGCGGGCCGGGTGCTGGCCGTCCAACCCCTGCCGTCCCACCAGCGCTGCGGCCTCGGGTCGCTGCCGGTGTCCTTCGGGTCCGGGTACCACCCGGCGGGAATCTGCTCACTCACAACAGAGAATCTAAAGGCACGTGGATAAGCGCGAAATCAGCGCAGCCCGGAATTCCGGCGGTTTTCGATGAGATTACGGTGAGAAGGGCCCCGCCGCGCGGCTACAGCGGGGTCACGTACGCGCCCGAGATGCCGCCGTCCACCAGGAACTCGCTCGCCGTGATGAAGGACGAGTCGTCGCTCGCCAGGAAGGCCACCGCGGCGGCGATCTCCTCCGCCCGGGCGAACCGGCCCAACGGGATGTGCACCAGCCGGCGGGCCGCCCGCTCCGGGTCCTCGGCGAACAGCTCCCGCAGCAGCGGGGTGTCCACCGGCCCCGGCGACAGCGCGTTCACCCGGATCCCCTCCCGGGCGAACTGCACGCCCAGTTCGCGGGACATCGCGAGCACCCCGCCCTTGGAGGCGGTGTACGAGATCTGCGAGGTGGCCGCGCCCATCCGGGCCACGAAGCTGGCGGTGTTGATGATCGAGCCCCGCCCGTGCCGCCGCATGTACGGCAGCGCGGCCTTGCAACACAGGTACACCGAGGTCAGGTTGACCTCCTGGACCTTGCGCCAGGCGTCCAGCCCGGTGGTCAGGATCGAGTCGTCCTCCGGCGGCGAGATGCCCGCGTTGTTGAACGCGACGTCCACGCTCCCGTACGTCTCGTAGGCCTCGTCGAACAGCGCCTCGACCATGTACGGGTCGGTGACGTCGGTGTGCACGAACAGGCCGCCGACCTCCTTGGCGGCCGCCCGCCCCGACTCCTCGTCCAGGTCCGCGCAGACCACCTTCGCGCCCTCCGAGGCGAGCCGGCGGGCGGCCGCCAGGCCGATCCCGCTGCCCGCGCCGGTGATCACGGCGGTGCGGTCGACCAGCCGGCGGCACACCGTGGCGTCGTTGTCGGTCATCGGGCTCTTACTCCTCGCTGTGGATGAAGACGTTCTTGGTCTCGGTGAACTGGCGCAGCGCGTCCGGCCCCAGCTCCCGGCCGACGCCGGACTCGCCGTAGCCGCCGAACGGCGTCCAGTACCGCACCGAGGAGTGCGAGTTGACCGACAGGTTGCCCGCCGCGACGCCCCGGGCCAGCCGCAGCGCCCGGCCGAGGTCCCTGGTCCAGATCGAGCCGGACAGGCCGTAGCGGGTGGCGTTGGCCAACCGCAGCGCGTCCGCCTCGTCGGTGAACGGCAGCACGGCGGCGACCGGGCCGAAGATCTCCTCGGTGACCGCCGGCACCTGCGGGTCGGGCGGCGCGATCACCGTCGGCGGGTACCAGTAACCGGGCCCGTCCGGCACCGCGCCGCGGGCCAGCACCGGCAGCTCCGGGGTGAGGTAGGAGGCCACCCGGCGCACCTGGGCGGCCGAGATCAGCGGGCCGAGCCGGGTCTCGGGGTCCGCCGGGTCGCCGGTGCGCAGCGCCTCGACGGCGGGCAGCAGCAGGGCCAGGAAGTCGTCGTACACCTCCCGCTGGACCAGGATCCGGCTGCGGGCGCAGCAGTCCTGGCCGCTGTTGTCGGCGAAGGACATCGGGTCCGCGGCGCGGGCCAGGTCGGCGTCGGCGAAGACGATGCTGGGGCTCTTGCCGCCCAGCTCCAGGGTGACCCGCTTGGCCCGGGCCGCGCAGCGGGCGGCCACCTCCTTGCCGACCACGGTCGAGCCGGTGAAGACGATCTTGCGGACCGCCGGATGGTCCACCAGGGCCCGCCCGGTCGTCCCGCCCGCGCCCGGCAGCACCTGGAACAGGCCCTCCGGCAGCCCTGCCGCCAGGGCGAGTTCGGCCAGGCGCAGTGCCGTCAGCGGGGTCGCCTCGGCGGGCTTCAGCAGGACCGCGTTGCCCGCCGCCAGGGCGGGCGCGAAGCCCCAGGCGGCGATCGGCATCGGGAAGTTCCACGGCGCGATCACCCCGACCACGCCGACCGGTTCGTGGAAGGTCACGTCCAGGCCGCCCGCCACCGGGATCTGGCGGCCGGTCAGCCGCTCCACTCCCCCGGCCGCGTACTCCAGCAGGTCCCGGACGTTGCCGGCCTCCCAGCGGGCGTTGCCCACGGTGTGCCCGGCCTCGCGCACCTCCAGCGCGGCCAGCTCCGGGACGTGCACCTCGACCTGGTCGGCGAACCGGCGCAGCAGCCGGGCCCGTTCACCCGGTGCCAGCGCCGCCCAGCCCGACTGGGCCTTCAGCGCGCGCTGCACCGCCGCTTCCAGCTGCTCGGCGGTGGTGTCCGGGACGGTGGCGAGCACCTCGCCGGTGGTCGGATTGCGGACGGTGCTGCTGGTGGGCCCGGTGGTAGCCGGCTCGGTCATCGGCCTCACATCCGTTCGAAGGAGCGGTAGCGCTCCCAGTCGGTCACGGCCCCGTCGAAGGCGCACTGCTCCACCCGGGCCATGTTCAGGTAGTGCTCGACCACGTCGTCGCCGAAGGCGGCCCGGGCCGGCTCGCTCTGCGCCCACAGCTCCGCCGCCTCGCGCAGCGAACCCGGCACCCGGGCGTACTCCTGCACCGCGTAGGCGTTGCCCAGGCACGGCGCGGGCAGCTCCAGCTTGCGCTGCAGTCCGTGCAGGCCGGCCGCGATCATCCCGGCCACCGCCAGGTACGGGTTGACGTCCCCGCCCGGCACCCGGTTCTCCATCCGCAGGCCGGGGCCGTGGCCGACCACCCGGTAGGCGCAGGTCCGGTTGTCCCGGCCCCAGGCCACCGCCGTCGGGGCGAACGAGCCCGGGCGGTACCGCTTGTACGAGTTGATGTTCGGCGCGTACAGCAGGCTGAACTCGCGCAGCGCCGTCAGCTGGCCGGCCAGGAAGTGCCGCATGGTGTCGGTCATCCGGCCGTCCCGGTCGGCGAAGGCCGGCGCGCCCACCGCGTCGCGCAGCGACAGGTGGATGTGGCAGCTGTTGCCCTCGCGCTCGTTGTACTTGGCCATGAAGGTCAGCGCGCAGCCCTGTTGCGCGGCGATCTCCTTCGCGCCCGTCTTGTAGACGCTGTGCTGGTCGCAGGTGGTCAGCGCGTCCGCGTAGCGGAAGGCGATCTCGTGCTGGCCCAGGTTGCACTCGCCCTTCGCGGACTCCACCACCAGGCCCGCGCCCGCCATTTCGGTGCGGATCCGGGACAGCAGCGGCTCCACCCGGGCCGTGCCCAGCATCGAGTAGTCCACGTTGTACAGGTTCGCCGGCGTCAGACCGCGGTAGCCGCCCAACCAGGCCTGCTCGTAGGTGTCCCGGAACACCAGGAACTCCAACTCGGTGCCGATGTCGGCGGCCAGCCCGTACTCCGCCAGCCGCGCGATCTGGCGGCGCAGCAGCTGGCGCGGGGCCGCGTCGACTGGGTGGCCGCCGTGCCGGGCCAGGTCCGCGGTCACCTGTGCGGTGCCCGGCTGCCAGGGGGTCAGCCGCAGGGTGCCGAGGTCGGGGCGCATCGCGAAGTCGCCGTAGCCGGTCGCCCAGGAGGAGAAGGCGTAGCCGTCCACGGTGTTCAGGTCCACGTCGACGGCCAGCAGGTAGTCGCAGGCCTCGGCGCCGTGCTCGACCACCTCGTCCAGGAAGAAGCGGGCGGCGAAGCGCTTGCCCTGCAGGCGCCCCTGCATGTCCGTGAACGCCAGCGCGACGGTGTGGACTTCTCCGGTGTCCACCAGGGTGCGCAGCTCGTCCAGGGTCAACGGCGGACGGGGCGGCACGCCCGCGGCGGCGTTCTCGGGCATGACGGAACCCTTCTCCTCGATCACTCTTCGAGATCAAGCGGTCACAGCGAACCGTACGGCCTGCGGCGGACGGCGCGGAAGAGGGCGGGCGGGTGTGGCGCGCCGATGTGCGCGATTGACGAGGGATCAGGCGGTACGGGAGGAGAATGCGCGCCATGGATCGCAGGCCTTTCATCGGCGTCAGCACCTACGTGGTCGACGCGAGTTGGAGCAACTGGCGGGGCCGCCGGGTGGCCCTGTTGCCCGAGCGGTACACCGCGTACGTCCAGGACTCCGGCGGGATCGCGGTACTCCTGCCGCCCGACGCCCCCGAACGCGCACCCGAGGTGCTCGCCCGGCTCGACGCCCTCGTCATCGCCGGCGGGCCGGACATCGACCCCGCCTACTACGGGCAGTCCGCCCACCCCCGCACCGAGGTCGACTCCCCGGAGCGGGACCAGTGGGAGGCGGCCCTGCTCCGGGCGGCCCTGGCGGCCGGGATGCCGCTGCTGGGGATCTGCCGGGGCATGCAGGTGCTCAACGTCGTCTGCGGGGGGACGCTCGTCCAACACCTCCCGGACGTCCTGCCGGTGGACGTCCACGGCGGTACCGACGGCGGGTACGGGACGCACCTGGTGCGTCCCGTACCGGGGACGCTGCTCGGCGGACTGCTGCCGGAGAGCGAGGTGGAGGTGCCGACCTTCCACCACCAGGCCGTCGACCGGGTCGGGACGGGCCTGCGGGTCGGCGCCCATGCGCCGGACGGGACGGTGGAGGCGGTCGAGGGTCCGGGGTTCACCCTGGGCGTGCAGTGGCACCCGGAGCAGGGGGACGACCTGCGGGTCATGCGGGCCCTCGTCCGGGCGGCCACCGCGGCGCAGTTGGACGCGGTGCAGGTGGACGTGGACGCGGTGCTGCCGGGGTAGCCGGGGCGCCGCCGACCGGCCGCCGGGGAGTCGGGTTTCGGCCCGGGAGGCTCCCGCGCTCCGTCCGGAGCGCGGGAGCCTCCGCGTTCGCGGGCCCCGGTGTTCCGGGGTCAGACGTGCGCGGCCGGTTCGGGGAGGTGGGCGGCGGCGAGCAGGGTGGGCAGCATCCGGGCGGCGTGGGTGGCATAGCCGTGGGGCGAGGGGTGGACGCCGTCGGGGCCGAGGAGGTGGGCCGCCTGGTCGCGGAACTCGGGGCCCGAGGTGGCGGCCAGGTGGGCGCCGACCCGGTCGGCGGTGCGGGTGTGGCGGCGGGCGAGGCGGCGGGAGCGGTGGTGGCCGATCCAGCGGGCGTGGACGCGGAAGCCGGGGGCGTGACCGGGGTCGGGGCAGGGCACCACGACCAGCTGCCAGCCGGCGTCGCGCAGGTTCCGGGCGAGGTGGGCGAAGCGGCGGGCGGCGCGGCCGAGCGGGCTCGGCAGCAGGACGTCGTTGCCACCGACGATCAGGACCGCGATGCCGGGCCGCAGCCGGGCGGCGCGCGACACCTGGCGGCCGACCGCGGCGGTGGTGGCGCCGACCCGGGCCAGGACCCGGAGGTCCACCGGGCGGCCGGTGCCCTCGGCGAGTCCCTGGGCGAGCCGGGCGCCGAGGGTCTGCTCGGGCCGGTGGGCGCCGAAGCTCTGGGCGAGCGAGTCGCCGAGCATCAGCAGGGTGAGCGGCCGGTCTTCGGAGGCGGGTTCGGCCGGCCCGTACCGCCCGTCGGCGACCGGGACGGACCAGTCGGCGGGCGGGCGGTGGGCCAGCAGGTGGGTGTACAGCCGGGCGAGCCGGGCGAGCCGGGTGGCGGGGCGGCGCATGACGGTGCTCCGGGATCAGGCGGCGGTGAGGACGAGGGCGGCGTTCTGCCCGCCGAAGCCGCTGGAGACGGACAGGGCGGCCGGGACGGCGAGCGGGCGCGGCGCCTTGGCGACCACGTCGAGGTCGATCGCGTCGTCGAGCCGGTCGAGGTTGGCGGTGGGCGGGATGAGCCGGTGCTGGAGGGTGAGGACGGTGACGGCGGCCTCGATCGCGCCGGCCGCGCCCATGGTGTGGCCGATGACGCTCTTGTTGGCGGTGACCGGCGGCGGCCGGTGGAAGACCTGCCGCAGGGCGGCCGCCTCGGCGGGGTCGTTGAGCGCGGTGCCGGTGCCGTGCGCGTTGACGTGCCCGATCTCGTACGGGGCGAGCCCGGCGTCCGCGAGGGCCGCGCGGACGGCGCGGGCGAGGCCGTCGCCGCCGGGGTGCGGGGCGGTGAAGTGGTGGGCGTCGCCGGCGGCGCCGTGTCCGGCCAGGTAGGCGCGGGGGCGCGCGCCGCGGGCGCGGGCGTGTTCGGCGCGTTCGAGGACGAGGACGCCGGCGCCCTCGCCGAGGACGAAGCCGTCCCGGTCGGCGTCGAAGGGGCGGGAGGCGCCGGCCGGGTCGTGCCGTCGGCGGGAGAGCGCGCCGAGCCGGTCGAAGGCGACGGCCGTCATCGGGGTGCGGGGGCTGTCGGTGCCGCCGGCGAGGACGAGGTCGCAGGTGCCGGCCCGGATCAGGTCGGCGCCGAGGGCGAGCGCGGTGGTGCCGGAGGCGCAGGCGGTGCTGACCACCAGGCCGGGGCCGCGGATGCCCAGGTCGAGGCCGACCTCGCCGGCCGCCATGTTGGGGATGCTGCGCGGCAGCATCAGCGGGGAGACCCGGTCGGCCCGGCCCTGCTCCAGCCGGGCGTACTCGACCGCGTAGGTCTGCACGCTGTTGGCGCTGACGCCGAGGACCACGCCGACCCGGGTACCGTCCCAGGCGGCCGGGTCGAGCACGGCGTCGGCGACGGCCTGCCGGGCGGCGACCAGGGCGAGTTGGGTGAAGCGGTCGAGGCGGCGGGCGAGCCGCCCGCCGAGGAGCGCGGGCGGGTCGAAGTCGGCCACCTGGCAGGAGAAGTCGACGTTCAGGCCGGCGAGTTCGGGGTCGGGCCCGGCGGTGGGCTCGGCGCCGAGGAAGCGCTCCCAGACGGCGGCCGCCCCGGTGCCGGCGGGCGTGACCAGCCCGAGCCCGGTGACGGCCACCGCGCTGGCGCTCAACTGACGGCGCCGGCGGCCAGGGTGGCGTCCGCGTGGGCGGCGAGTTCACCGAGGGTGCGGTCCGGGGTGACGTCGGCGACGGTGACGCCGAGCCGCTCCTCCACCACCAGGGAGAGCTCGACCAGGGCGAGGCTGTCGAGCGCCAGCGAGGCGAGGGTGGCGTCGGGGGTGACCACGGCGGGGTCGACGTCGAACTCGTCGACGAGGCTGGCGCGGATCGTTTCGTAGGCGGTGGACATGGCGAACTGCCTTTCAGTTCGAGGTGGTTGAGAGGTCGCGGTCGGGCACGAGGACGGGCCGCGGCCGGCGCCCGGGCAGCCGGAACCAGGCGAGGACGGCGGCGACCAGGGCGACGGCGCCGCCCACGACGGCCGCCGCGGTGAGGCCTTCGGTGAAGGCGATCTGGTCGCCGGGCGCGGTGTCGGTGAGCGAGGTGGCGAGGACGGAACCGAGCACCGCGACTCCGAGGGTCGAACCGACCTGTCGGGTGGCGTCGTTGAGCGCGGAGCCGACGCCGGCCGCGGCGGCCGGGACGGCGCCCATCACCAGTTCGGTGGCGACCGGCGCGAGCAGCCCGGCGCCGAGCCCGGCGAGGGCCTCGAAGAGCAGCACCGGGACGTCCCCCGATCCGGCTTCCAGCCCACCGAATTGGACGAACCCGGCGGCGATCAGCAGCAGCCCCCCGGCGCACGGCATCCGCGCGCCCGACCGCCGTGCCAGCAGCGGCCCGAGGACCGCGCCGACGGCGAGGCCGAGCGAGAGCGGGATCATCCGCAACCCGGCCTGCCAGGCGGTCAGGCCGCGGATCTGCTGGAGGTAGAGGGTGAGCAGGAACATCGCGCCGAACATCGCGAAGGACATCAGGGCGAGCGCGGCAGTGGCCGGCCAGACCGGTCCGCCGCTCAGCAGCCGGACGGGCACCATCGGTGCCGCGCAGCGGAGTTGACGCCGGACGAAGGCGGCCAGCAGCAGGACGGCGAGCGTGCCGGCGGCCAGCACCCCGGGGCTGGTCCAGCCGCGGCCCGGGGCCTCGATCACGCCCCAGACCAGCGCGAGCAGCCCGGTGCAGGACAGCAGCGCGCCGGGCCCGTCCAGCGGGCGGGCATCGGGGTCGCGGGACTCGGGCAGCAGGACGACCGCCGCCGCGGCGATCACCGCGATGACCGGGACGTTCAGCCAGAACGCCGACTGCCAGCCGTACCGTTCGACCAGCAGGCCGCCGGCGACCGGGCCGAACACCGCGCCGACCCCGGCCACCGCCGCCCAGATCCCGATCGCCCGCTTCCGGGCGGCCGGTTCGGGCAGCACGTACACGACGGTGGAGAGGGTCGCGGGCATGAACAGGGCCGCGCCGAGGCCCATCCCGCAGCGGGCGGCGACCAGCTGGGCGGCACCGGTGCCGAGCGTGCCGGCCGCCGAGGCGGCCGCGCAGAGCGCCAGGCCCACGAGGAAGGCCTTCCGCCGGCCGTACCGGTCGCCGAGCGCGCCGGCGGCCAGCACGCAGCCGCCGAGCGCGAGGGCGTAGCCGTCGACGATCCACTGGGTCTCGGCGAGGGTGGGGCCGAGGTCGGTGCGCAGGCGGGGGATCGCCACGTTGAGGACGGTGAAGTCCAGACCGAGCAGGAACAGCGCGGCGCAGACCACCGTGACGGCCGCCCAGGCCCGGTGCGGCGGGAGCGCCGTGTCCGAGGGGTGCACGCCCGGGCCTCAGACCGACAGCCGGAGCGGTTCGGCACGCCGCCGGAAGCCGATCCGGTACAGCGTGGCCGCGCCGCGCAGGAAGGTCACCTCGCTGGCCCGCAGGTAGCGCCGGTAGCGCCGGTAGCCCTCGGGGCCGACCAGCCGCTCGGCCTCCTCGCGGGCCCGCAGCAGCCGCGCCGACCAGGAGGCCAGGGTGCGGGCGTAGTCCTCGGCCGAGGCGGTGAGCGCGACCACCGAGAAGTACGGGTCGCAGGCGGCGGCGATCTCGCTCAGCCGGGGCAGCCGGCCGCCCGGGAAGATGTCGCTGCCGACGAACTCGCCGACCGGGCCGGAGCCGTCGGCGGCGCCGTCGTAGGCGATGGTCTGCAGCGACATCCGGCCGCCGGGGCGCAGCCAGCGGTGGCAGGCCTCGAAGTAGCGGGCGTAACCGTCGAGCCGCTCGGCCCTGGTCATCCCGGCGGTGGCGAAGTGCTCGAAGGCGCCCATCGAGACGACGGCGTCGTAGGCGCGCTCGGGGGTGTGGTCCTCCCAGCTCTCCAGCCGGGGTTCGACGCCGGGCAGGGCGCGGGCGGTGAGGAACTCGTACTGGGCGCGGGAGATGGTCAGGCCGACGACCTCGGCGACCCGGTCGTCGCGGCTCGCGTGCTCCAGCATCGCGCCCCAGCCGCAGCCGACGTCCAGCAACCGCAGGCCGTCGCCGGGGCGGGCGCCGACCAGGTCCAGGTGGTGGTCGAGCTTGGCGCGCTGGGCGCGGGGCAGCGCGGTGGCGTCCGGCTCGTCGCGGGCGATGCCGTCCCACCGGGCGGCGGTGTAGGCGAGCGTCTCGTCGAGCCAGAGGGCGTAGAAGTCGTTGCCGAGGTCGTAGTGGAACTCGATGTCGGCGGCGCTGCTGCCGGCGGTGGTGATGGTCATGCGGTTCCTGTTCGCTTGGGCGGCGAAGGGGCGGGGCTCAGGCGGATCCGGCGCGGCGGGCCCGGACGGCGAGGGTCCGGGCGCGGCGTTCGACGAAGCGGGCGGCCCGGGCGTCCAGCTGCTCGACGTGCGAGGCGATCCGGTCGCGGGCCTGCTCCCCGGCGGGGCCGAGCCCGGCCAGGTCGTGGACCCGGAGGGCCCGCAGCAACGGGACGAGCACCTCGTCGTGGTGCACCCGCGGGTCGTAGTCCCCGGCCACCGCGAGGACGACCGGGTCGACGGCGCGGGTGGCGTGCAGGTATCCGCGCAGGGCGGAGGCGTGCCGGTCCTCCTCGGCGGTCCACTGGTGCAGCCAGGACCCCCAGGCGCCGTCCCGGGAGGTCTGCGCGCCGATGATCCAGTGGTAGGCGGGCAGGTTGTCCTCGGTCAGCAGGTTGACGACCAGGGCGGAGCGCAGGGCGGGGCCGAGCGCGGACTGCCCGGGATGCCAGGGCTCGCCGTCGAGCGGGCCGTCGAAGTCCCGGCCGAGGCTCCACGGGACGTACTGGTGCGGGAACCACTCGCGCGCCGCCGTGAGATGACGGTTCATCAGCTCTTCGGCTGTTGCCTCGAGTTCGACGAGCCGGCGGACGGTGTCCGCGGTAGCGATCTTCACGGGCCATGATCGTCGTCGAATCCCGCGTCGCCGCGCAAACTCACCTCACCCGTTCGAGTGACGCCGTCATCCGGCTCCGACCAGGGTCTATGCCACCGGCAATCCGGCCGCCGCAGCCCCCGGGTAACCCGCCGAGGGCGGCCGCGTTGAGCAGTCGGGAGGCCGCCCCGCGGGCCGCTCCACCCGTTCGGCGCAGGGCATCCGAACGGCAACGACAACGGTCACCAGTACAGCCTTTGGATCTTTGTCCGATCTGAGGTTCACTTCGGATGCGGGGCGATCGCGACCCCGCCCCTCCCACCTGTGCGTCCAGAGAGGACTTCGATGGCCGGGCACGAGCATTCCCTCGATGATCATGCGCATGACGACCAGCACGCGCACGACCACGGCCCGAAAGGCCGCGGCCACGGGCACGGCGGGCACTCGCACGGCGGTCACGGCCACGGAGGCCACGGCGGCCACTCGCACGGCGTCGCCGCCGACGCCGACCGCCGTTGGCTGCTCAGCGCCCTCGCCCTCATCGTCGTCTTCATGGCCGGCGAGGTCGTGGTCGGCTTCGCCGCGAAGTCCCTGGCCCTGATCTCCGACGCGGCGCACATGCTCACCGACGCCGCCTCGATCGTCCTCGCGCTGGTCGCGATGCGCCTCGCCGCCCGCCCGGCCCGCGGCGGCTACACCTACGGCCTCAAGCGCGCCGAGATCCTGTCCGCGCAGGCCAACGGCGTCACCCTGCTGGTGCTGTCCGCCTGGCTCGGCTACGAGGCGATCACCCGGCTGTTCGAGCCGCCGGAGGTCGCCGGCTCGCTGGTGCTGGTCACCGCACTGATCGGGATCGTGGTCAACCTGGCCGCTGCCTGGTGCATGTCGAAGGCCAACCGCAGTTCGCTGAACGTCGAGGGTGCCTTCCAGCACGTGCTGACCGACCTGTACGCATTCATCGCCACCGCCGTCGCCGGCGCGGTCATGCTGACCACCGGCTTCGCCCGGGCCGACGCGATCGCCTCGCTGATCGTGGTCGCGCTGATGCTCAAGGCCGGCATCGGCCTGGTCCGCGACTCCGGGCGGATCTTCCTGGAGGCCGCTCCGGCCGGGATCGACCCGGACGCGGTGGCCGACCGGATGGTCGCCCAGCCGCTGGTGGAGGAGATCCACGACCTGCACATCTGGGAGATCACCTCCGGCCAGCCGGCGCTGTCCGCGCACATCCTGGTCACCCCCGGCGGCGATTGCCACGCCGTCCGGCGCGAGCTGCAGCGCCGACTGGGCGACGAGTACGGCATCACGCACAGCACGCTCCAGGTCGACCACGTCGGCGAGGACGCGGCGGGCGCGCTGCTGCAGATCGCCGCCCCGGGCGAGCAGCCGGCCGAGCACTGCGCCGACGCGCACGGCCCGGTGCACCGCGCCGGCCCGCACGAGCACTGAAGACCGCCGGCTGTCGCCCCCGTACGGCATGATCTGACCCGTGACCGCACCGCGACTGATGCTCCTCGACTCCGCCAGCCTGTACTTCCGGGCCTACTACGGCGTGCCGGACACCCTGCGCTCCCCGCAGGGTGAACCGGTCAACGCCGTCCGCGGCCTGCTGGACTTCATCGCCCGGCTGGTCCACGACCACCGCCCCGACCAGCTCGTCGCCTGCATGGACGCCGACTGGCGCCCGCAGTGGCGGGTGGACCTCATCCCCTCGTACAAGACCCACCGGGTCGCCGAGGCCGCCGAGGACGGCGAGGAGGAGGTGCCGGACACGCTGGCCCCGCAGGTCCCGGTGATCGAGCAGGTGCTGGACGCGCTCGGCATCGCCCGGATCGGCTCCCCCGGCTACGAGGCGGACGACGTGATCGGCACCCTCACCGCCCGCTCGAAGGGGCCGGTGCAGATCGTCACCGGCGACCGCGACCTGTTCCAACTGGTCGACGACGCCCGCGGGATCACCGTGCTCTACCCGGTCAAGGGAATGGGCAACCTCCAGGTCACCGACGACGCGCTGCTGCTGGAGAAGTACGGCGTGCGCGGCGCCCAGTACGCCGACATGGCCGCCCTGCGCGGGGACCCGAGCGACGGCCTGCCCGGGGTCAAGGGCATCGGCGAGAAGACCGCCGCCCAGCTGATCGACGAGTACGGGGACCTCGCGGGCATCCGGGCGGCCGCACTGGACGTCGGCTCCCGGCTGACTCCGGCCCGCCGGCGCAACATCGTCGAGGGCGCGGCCTACCTCGACGTCGCCCCGACGGTGGTCCGGGTCGCCGCCGACGCCCCGCTGCCCGAGGTCGACCCGGCCCTCCCCCGCGAGCCGCTGGACCCGATGACCCTGGAGGAGCTCTCCGCCCGCTGGGGCCTCGGCACCTCCCTGGAACGCCTCCTGGAGTCCCTGGCCGCCCGCTGACCCCGCACCCGCGAAGGGGCCCGCACGTTCGAGACGGGACACCCCGTTGCTGGTCATTCCGACGCTCAGCCCCTGTTCCGGTGAGCACCGCGACCAGCGCGGACACCTCGGCGTGGAGGGTGGGTTCCCCTCCGGGGAGGTGAACCTCGCTGATGTCAAACGCCCTCGCCACGGTTCGCACCGCCCGCCGGAAGGAGATGTCCGGGGCTATCTTGGCGGAGCGGAAGTTGATGCCGTTCGTCTCGCTGTAGATCGACACGCGCCAACTTTTGCCCGGGCCCGCGACGAAGGGCGCGCCGCCGACTATCTGGCAGCCACCATCTGACCCGCCGTCCTGGCGCGGTCCGTTCACAGGAGGGGAAGCCGTGGGTGAGGTCTTCAACGTGGAAGCGCTCGGGCATGTTGTGGGAGGCCGTACGGAACCGACCGACGACTACTGGGGAGGGACGCGTGCCATCATCCGGCTCGACGGCGACAGGTTTCCGCTCGACGCGACGAAGGGGCTGGAGGAGTTCTCCCATCTCGACGTGATCTTCCGGTTCCACAAGACCGACCCGGCCGACCTGAACCTCGGCGCGCGCCGTCCCCGGGACAACCCGGACTGGCCCGAGGTCGGCGTGTTCGGCCACCGGAACATGCGCCGCATCAACTGGCTCGGGTCCTCCCGCTGCCGACTCGTCAAGGTCGATGGACTGGACCTGCACGTCGAGGACCTGGACGCCATCGACGGCACGCCAGTCATCGAAGTGAAGCCCTGGTTCCAGGAGTTCGGACCACGCGGAGAGGTGCGCCAACCCGCGTGGACGACGGGGATGCTCCGTGACTACTTCGCCCCGGTGGACCCTGCTCACTGAACATCTCGCCTGGGATCGCCTTGCTTCTGCCCCTGCCGATGGCAGGGGCAGAAGCGTCTTCATCCCATCCTTCGGCCCGCGCCCCAGTTCCCTGGGGCGCGGGCCTTCCACTTCCTTACGTCCCTATCAACGCGGGCCTCAGAGCTTGGAAGCGGCGGCGGGAAAGGCCGGGGTGGGGGGTGGGGGCTTCCCCCCACCTTCATCACTAGAAAGTCGCCGGGCACGACAGGGGCCCGCACGTTCGATGTCGAACGTGCGGGCCCCTGCGGGGTGCGGTGTCAGCCCACCGAGGAGTACGCGATGATGCCGCGGCGCAGCCCGTCGACGGCCTTGCGGGCCGTCCGGCGCAGCTCGGCGTCCTCGCCGGCCGCGTCCTGGATCTGGCCGAGGACGTCGATCAGCTGCTTGGTCCAGCGGACGAAGTCGCCGGCCGGCATGTCGGCGTCGCGCAGCACCTGGTCCAGGCTGTGGCCGAGCGCCCAGCGGTGGGCGGCCCAGGCGAAGCCCAGGTCGGGCTCGCGCTGGCCGACGCCCTCGGCGGTGTTGATCCGGTGCTGCTCCTCCAGGGCGTCCAGGTGGCCCCAGATCCGGACCATCTGGCCCAGCGCCTCCTTGGCCGCGCCCTCCGGCACCCGGGGGGCGGTGGCGTCGTCCGACTGGCGCGCCTCGAAGACCAACGCCGAGGCGCAGGCGGCGAGTTCAGCGGAGTCCAGGCCGCTCCAGACGCCCTCGCGGATGCATTCGGAGGCGAGCAGGTCGAGTTCGCCGTAGAGCCGGCCGAGCCGCTTGCCGTCATCGGTGACAGTGTCGCCGCTCAGGTAGCCGAGGTCGGTGAGCAGCCCGCAGACCCGGTCGAAGGTGCGGGCGATGGTGTGGGTGCGCGAGCGCATCCGGCGTTCCAGCAGCTCGGTGTCGCGGTGCAGGCGGTGGTAGCGCTCGGCCCAGCGGGCGTGGTCCTCGCGCTCGTCGCAGCCGTGGCAGGGGTGCTGGCGCAGTTCGGTGCGCAGCCGGGTGATCTCCGGGTCGTCGGCGGCGGCCGCCCGGCCCCGGCGGAACCGCTCGGGCTCCAGGTGGCCGGCCTTGGTGCGCAGCGCGGAGGCGAGGTCCCGACGGGACTGCGGGCTGCGCGGGTTGAAGGACTTCGGGATGCGCAGCCGATCGACGGCGGCGACCGGGTACGGGAAGTCGATCATGGCGAGCCGCTTGACCTGCCGCTCGGCGGTGAGCACCACCGGGCGCGGCCCGTCCTGGAAGTCGGGGTGGCGGGCGCCGACCCGGCCGTTGCGGCTGACCGGCGGCAGGCCCGGGTCGAGGACCAGGGCGAGGCCGGCGAACTTGCCGGTGGGCACGTGGATCACGTCGCCCGGCTTGAGCTGCTCGATGGACTCGATGGCGGCGGCGCGGCGCTGGCTGCTGCCCTCGCGGGCGAGTTCGTTCTCCCGGTCCTTGAGCCGGCGGCGCAGCTCCATGTACTCGTCGAAGTCGCCGAGGTGGCAGGTCATCGACTCGCGGTAACCCTCCAGCCCCTCCTCGTTGCGCTGGACCTGGCGGGCGATGCCGACCACCGAGCGGTCGGCCTGGAACTGGGCGAAGGAGGTCTCCAGCAGTTCGCGCGAACGGTGCCGGCCGAACTGGGAGACCAGGTTGACGGCCATGTTGTAGGAGGGCCGGAACGAGGACTTGAGCGGGTAGGTGCGGGTGCCGGCCAGGCCGGCCAGCGCCTCCGGGTCGAGGCCGCGCTGCCAGAGCACCACGGCGTGGCCCTCGACGTCGATGCCGCGGCGCCCGGCCCGGCCGGTGAGCTGGGTGTACTCGCCGGGGGTGATGTCGGCGTGGGTCTCGCCGTTCCACTTGACCAGCTTCTCCATGACCACCGAGCGGGCGGGCATGTTGATGCCGAGCGCCAGGGTCTCGGTCGCGAAGACAGCCTTGACCAGGCCCTTCACGAACAGCTCCTCGACCACCTCCTTGAACCGCGGCAGCATCCCGGCGTGGTGGGCGGCGATGCCGCGCTCCAGCCCGTCCAGCCACTCGAAGTAGCCGAGGACGTGCAGGTCCTCGTCGGGGATGTCGGCGCAGCGCTCCTCGACGATGGCCCGGACCCGGGCGCGGTCCGCGTCCTTGTTGAGCCGCAGGCCGGAGCTGAGGCACTGCTGGACGGCGGCCTCGCAGCCGGCCCGGCTGAAGATGAAGGTGATCGCGGGCAGCAGGCCCTCGGCGTCGAGCCGGTCGATGACGTCCACCCGGCCCGGCGTCCAGACCTTGCCCGGGCGGCCGTTGGGCATGCTGCGGCCCCGGCCGCGGCCGAACCGGTCGCGCGGGTTGCGGTCGAGCTCGGAGCGGGCGAGCCGGACCAGCTCGGGGTTGACGGCCTTGCCGGGGTTGCGAGGGCCGTCCTTGGGGCGGCCGTCCCGGTCGGGGTTGGCGAACAGGTCGTACATCCGGTTGCCGGCCATCACGTGCTGCCACAGCGGTACGGGCCGGGTCTCGGAGACGATCACCCGGGTGCCGCCGCGCACGGTGTCCAGCCAGTCGCCGAACTCCTCGGCGTTGGAGACGGTCGCGGAGAGCGAGACGAGGGTGACCGACTCGGGGAGGTGGATGATGACCTCCTCCCAGACGGCGCCGCGGAAGCGGTCGGCGAGGTAGTGCACCTCGTCCATGACGACGTAGCCGAGGCCGTCGAGGGTGCTGGAGCCCGCGTAGAGCATGTTGCGCAGCACCTCGGTGGTCATGACCACCACGGGGGCGTCGCCGTTGACGGTGTTGTCGCCGGTGAGCAGGCCGACCTTGGCGGCGCCGTAGCGCTTGACCAGGTCGCCGTACTTCTGGTTGGACAGTGCCTTGATCGGCGTCGTGTAGAAGCACTTGCGCCCGCCCAGGAGGGCCAGGTGCACGGCGAACTCGCCGACGATGGTCTTCCCGGAGCCGGTGGGCGCGGCGACCAGGACGCCGGAGCCGGCCTCCAGCGCCTCGCAGGCCTCCAGCTGGAAGTCGTCCAGCGGGAAGTCGTACAGCTGCTGGAAGCCGTGGAGGGCGGTCGCCTGCTCCTTGGCCCGGCGGCGACTGGCCGCGTACGCCTCGGCGGGGCTGAGCTCCTGGTCGACGTGGGGCTGGGGCTCAGGGGTGTTCATCGCCGTCCGGGTGTGGTTGGTGTGATCTCGCATCTCAGCGAGAGGTTACCCGGCGGCACTGACATCGATAGCACCGTTTTTCCGCAGCGCGGGATCGGCTGCGGGATCACTCCGGGATCGCTTCCCTCTCACATCCATAGTTGCAAACATCTTCAAGTGATCAGAGTCCGACCAGCTTCGGACGTCTCCGGTCATCCCCGGTGGAACCCGGCGTCGCTTCCCTACCTTCGGTGCCACAGCCACCAACTCACGGGAGGACACCGACGATGGCGAACCTGGAGACGTCCCTCAAAGAGGCCATGTCGATCGACGGCGCGATCGGCGTCGCGCTGGTCGACTACAGCAGCGGCATGGCGCTCGGCAGCCTCAGCGACGGCGGCGAACTGGATCTCAACCTCGCCGCCGCCGGGAACACCGACGTGGTCCGCGCCAAGATGCGGGCGATGGAGATGCTCAACCTCCTCGACAACGAGATCGAGGACATCCTGATCAGTCTCACCAACCAGTACCACCTGGTCCGGCCGATCACCACGCCCACCGGACGCGGCCTCTTCCTCTTCCTGGCGCTCAACCGCGGGCGTTCCAACCTGGCGATGGCCCGCCACCACCTCAGGCGGATCGAACTCTCGCTGGAGGTCTGAGCGGACCGACACCAGGAAAGGGGGCCTCGTGGCGGTAGCGCTCTACCAGGCCAAGGCCGAGTTCTTCCGGATGCTCGGCCATCCCGTCCGGATCCGGGTGCTGGAACTGCTCCAGGCCGGACCGACGCCCGTCCGCGGCCTGCTCGCCGAGCTGGAGGTCGAACGCTCCAGCCTCTCCCAGCAGCTCGCGGTGCTGCGCCGGTCCGGCATCGTCACCGCCACCCGGGAGGGCAGCACGGTGGTGTACGCACTGGCCGGCGGCGATGTCGCCGACCTGCTGCGAGCGGCCCGGCGGATCCTCACCGGGCTGCTCGCCGACCAGAACCTGCTGCTCGCCGAGCTGCGGGCCGGCTCCGAGTGATCCGCCAGCCGTTCAGGCCCGCCAGCCCTTCAACAAGGCGGCCAGCCCACCAGCCCACCAGCCCTCCAGACCCGTCAGCCCTTCAACAGGGCGGCCAGCCCGTCCGCCAGCCGCTCGTACTCCTGCGGCCGGTTGTACAGCTGCGCGCTGATCCGCAGCACCCCGCCGCCGTCCCACGGGCGGATCGCGATCCGGGTGCCGAGGCGCCGCCGCACCTCGTCCTTCAGCGGCCGCACGTCCTGCTCCGCCTCGACCCACCCGGCCGGCAGCCGCAGGGAGCGCATCCACACCCCGGGCGTCGCGGGCAGCGGCGCCAGACCGGCCCGCTCGGCGAGCACCCGCTGGCCGTACCGGGCGAGCCCGGCGTTGTGCGCGGCCACCGCCTCCGCGCCGAGCTCGCGCAGCAGGTCGAACCCGGCCGGGGCGGCCAGCCAGGGCGTGTAGTCGCAGGTGCCGCGCCACTCGACGTTGCCCGGGAAGCCCTGGTCGTGCTCCCAGGAGAGGGCGAGCGGGCGCACCCGGTCCGTCCACTGCGGGCCGACGGAGAGCACGCCGGTGGCGCGCGGGGCGAAGGCCCACTTGTGCAGGTTGCCGAACCAGAAGTCGGCGTTCGGGTCGACCGGGTCGGGCAGCATGCCGGGCGCGTGGGCGCCGTCCACGACGGTGGTCACGCCGCGTTCGCGCAGGTCGGCGAGCAGGGCCGGGCCGGCGACCAGGCGGGCGGTGGGCGAGGTGATCTGGTCCAGCACGGCGACGGTGACGCGCTCGTCGACGGCGGCGAGCACCGCCTCGCGGACGGCCTGATCGTCCGGAGCGTCCAAGGGCACCGCCGCGACGACCAGTTCGGCGCCGGTCTCGGCGGCCCTGCGGGCCACCGCCTGGGTGACCGCGCCGTAGCCGTGGTCGGTGACCAGGATCCGGTCACCGGGCGCGAACGGGATGGTGTCCAGGGCTATCGCGGCCGCCTCGGTGACGTTGGAGACCAGGGCGAGCCGGTCCGGATCGGTGGCCAGGTCGGCGGCGATCCGGCGGCGCGCCGCGCCGACCCGGGCCGGCAGGTCGGCGAAGAAGTCGTCCGGGTCCAGCTCGTGCTCGGTCCGCAACCGCTCCTGCACCCGCTGCACCGGGACGGGCACCGCGCCGAACGAACCGTGGTTCAGGTGCGCCGCGTCCGCCGAGACGCTGAACAGCCCGTCGGCGGCGGGCAACGGGGCAGGGGGTTCGGCGGTCCACAGGTCCTCGATCACGGCATCCTCCCTGATAATGATGTGTGACATTTCACATGCCAGACTACTGGTCGGGCGGCGCGCCCCGCGACCACGATCGGGCCGTGACCATCACCGACGCCTTCCTGTCCCTCAGCGCCCGTACCGGCCGGTTCACCTTCGGTGCGCCACGCGCGTTCACCCTCGCCGAGGACGGTACCCGGCTGCTGCTGCTCCGCTCGGCCGGCCCCGAGGACCCGGTCGACCGCCTCCACCTGCTCGACGCCACCACCGGCGAGGAACGGCTGGTCGCCGACCCGGCGGTGCTCGCGCCCGGACGCACCGGCCACCGCGACGACCTGCCCGCCGTCGAGCGCCGCCTGCGCGAACGCACCCGCCTGGTCGCCGCCGGCATCGGCACGTACGCGGCCACCGCCGACCTCGCGACCGCCGTCCTCGCCCTCGACGGCCGACTGTTCCGCATCGACACCGCGACCGGAACCGGCACCGAACTGCCCGTCGCCGGCCCCGCGTTCGACCCCCGACCGGACGCCGCCGGCGAGCGCGTCGCCTACGTCGCCGCCGACGCCCTGTACGCCACCCCCGACCCCGAACCGCTCTCGCCCGCCGACGGCGCCCGCTGGGGCGTCGCCGAGTTCGCCGCCGCCGAGGAGCTCGGGCGCTCCCGCGGCCACTGGTGGCGCCCGGACGGCGGCGCGTTGCTGGCCGCCCGGGTGGACGAATCCGCCCTCCCCCGGCGCTACTTCGCCGACCCGGCCCACCCCGGCGAGCCCGCCGAGGACTTCGCCTACCCGCTGGCCGGCGGCCCCAACGCGGACGTCCAGCTCTGGGTGCTCGGCCTCGACCGCAGCCGGGTCCGCCTGCGCTGGGACACCGCCGCGTTCCCGTACCTCTGCGCCGCCGCCTGGGCCTCGGACGACGAGGTGCTGCTCACCGTCGCCGACCGGCTGCAGCAGCACGTGCTGCTGCTGACCGCCGACCCGACCACCGGCGAGACCCGCGAACTCTCCCGCACCACCGACGAGTTCTGGGTCGACGACCTGCCCGGCACCCCCGCCCGGCTGGCCGACGGACGGCTCCTCACCGTCCACGACACCCCGCAGGCCCGCGGCCTCGCCCTGGACGGCAAGCCGCTGGACACCACCGGCCTGCAGATCCGCCGGGTGGTCGGACGGCTGCGCGGCAGGCTGCTCTGCGAGACCGGCCAGGGCGACCCGGCCGACCAGTACGTCCACCTGATCGACCCGGACGGCGGCGCGCCCGAGGCCGTCACCACCGGCCCCGGCGTGCACTCCGCGCTCGCCGCCGCCGACACCCTGCTGCTCACCACCGCCGACGCCGACGGCATCCGCCGCCGCCTGCTGCTGGACGGGCGCGAACTGCCGCTCACCGACCTGAGCGCCGCCCTGCCCCACCGGGTCCGGCCGCAGCTCGCCCGGGTCACCGAACTCGCCCTGCCCACCGCGGTGGTGTACCCGCGCGACCACGCCGCCGGCCGCCGGCTGCCGGTGCTGCTGGACGTCTACGGCGGGCCCGGCTTCCAGGCCGTGGCGGCCGAGCCGCGCCGCTGGCAGCTCCGCCAGTGGTGGGCCGACCAGGGCTTCGCCGTCGTCACCACCGACAACCGCGGCACCCCGTTCGTCTCGCCGGACTTCACCCGGGCGATCTTCCGCCGCTTCTCCCAGGTGGCGCTGGACGACCAGGTGAACGCCCTGCGAGCGCTCTCCGACGAACACCCCGACCTCGACCTCGGCCGGGTCGGCGTGCGCGGCTGGTCCTACGGCGGGTACTTCGCGGCGCTCGCCGTGCTGCGCCGCCCGGATGTCTTCCACGCCGCCTGCGCGGGCGCCCCGCCCACCGACTTCCGGCACTACGACACCGCGTACACCGAGCGCTACCTCGGACTGCCGCAGGACAACCCCGCGGGCTACGCCGACGACTGCCTGGTCACCGACGCGCCGGGGCTGACCCGGCCGCTGCTGCTGATCCACGGGCTGGCCGACGACAACGTCCACCCCTCGCACACCCTGCTGCTCTCCGAGGCCCTCACCAAGGCCGGCCGCCCGCACGCCGTGCTGCCGCTGCCGGGCGTCACCCACATGACCCCGGGCGGGGTGAACGAGCAGGTCACCCAGGCCGAACTGGCCTTCCTGCGCGCCTCCTTGGGCTGAGCCTTCGGATCCTCCGGGCAGGGGCGTCGCACCGGTGGTGCGGCGCCCTTTCCACTGCCGCCAGCTCTTCCACGTGACCCGTGACATGTGAAATATTACCTGCGCTTCACCGGACGATTACTCCCCTCCCCCGGAAAGGACCGGTCAGTTGCGCAGACTGTCCGCGGTACTCGCGGCCGCGCTCACCACGAGCGCGATAGCGGCCACCCTGCTGGGCACCCCCGCCCAGGCCGCACCGCCCGCCCCCGCCACGATCGCCGCCGCCGCCGAACAGGGCGCCGAAGCCGGCGGCGCCGAAGCCCCGCCCGCGCCGCTCGCCCCCCAGGAGCGCGAGCGCCAGGCACTC
The DNA here is from genome assembly GCF_044742585.1 of Kitasatospora sp. NPDC087861. Classification (NCBI taxonomy): domain Bacteria; kingdom Bacillati; phylum Actinomycetota; class Actinomycetes; order Kitasatosporales; family Streptomycetaceae; genus Kitasatospora; species Kitasatospora sp. NPDC087861. The sequence goes on along the minus strand of NZ_JBIUUS010000009.1, from coordinate 28,898 downwards.
CGCACCAAGGCCCTGGAACAGCTCAACAAGGGCACGGTCGCCAAGACCGCCGACAAGCGGGCCCCCGCCAAGGTGAAGGTCGGCAACGACTACGTCCAGCTGGCGCACCAGCGCACGGACAAGGTCTTCGTGATCCTCGCCCAGTTCGGCGACGAGGTCGACAACACCACCCAGTACGGCGGCCAGCCCCGCTACGGCGGCACCCCCGGCCCGCGCCACAACCAGATCCCCAAGCCGGGCAAGGACGACAACCACACGCTGTGGGCCTCGGACTTCAGCCGCGACCACTACCAGAAGATGTTCTTCGACGACACGCCCGGCGCCGTGTCGATGCGCAACTACTACCGCACCCAGTCCTCCGGCCGCTACGACGTCCAGGGCACCGTCAGCGACTGGGTCACCGTCCCGTACAACGAGGCCCGCTACGGTAGCAACAAGGGCCCGCAGGGCTCCGGCGCCTGGACCCAGGGGCAGGAGTTCATCCGGGACGCCGTCAAGGCCTGGTACGACGGCGAGATCGCCAAGGGCCGCAGCGTCGCCGACATCAGGGCGCAGCTCGCCCAGTACGACGTCCAGGACCGCTACGACCACACCAAGACCGGCGAGTTCGACCAGCCCGACGGCTACCTCGACAACGTCATCGTGGTGCACGCGGGCGTCGACGAGACCTGGGGCGGCGGCGCCCAGGGCGCCGACGCGCTGTGGGCGCACCGCAGTTGGACCTTCCCCGACGCGACCGGCCAGACCGGCCCGGAGGGCAACAAGATCGGCGGCGCGCCGGTCGGCGACACCGGCCTCTACGTCTACGACTACGTCCAGGCGGGCGAGAACAGCGGCGTCGGCCTGTTCGCCCACGAGTACGGCCACAACCTCGGCCTGCCCGACCTGTACAGCACCAACGGCGGCGACAACAGCGTCAACTTCTGGTCGCTGATGTCCTCCGGCTCGTACCTGGGCAAGGGCCCGAACACCACCGGCGGCTACCCCGGCGACCTCGACGCCTGGAGCAAGCTCCAGTTCGGCTGGCTCAACTACGACGAGGCGCAGGCCGCCACCCGCTCCAGCCACGCCCTCGGGGTGAGCAGCTACAACACCGATCAGGCCCAGGCCGTCCTGGTCCACCTGCCGGACGGCACCACCAGCACCGACCTCGCCGACCCGTACGAGGGCGGCAAACAGTGGTGGAGCGACACCGGCGACAACCTCGACAACTCCCTCAGCCGGGACGTCGACCTGCGCACCGCCACCGGCCCGGCCGCCCTGGACGCCGCGGCCTGGTACGACACCGAGCAGGACTACGACTTCCTCACCGTCGAGGCCTCCACCGACCAGGGCAAGCACTGGACCGCCCTCGGCGGCACCGTCGACGGCGCGCCGATCGGCAACACCAACGCCAACACTCCCGGCCTCAGTGGCAGTTCCGGCACCTACCGGAAGCTGCACATCCCGCTGGACGGCTACCTCGGCCAGCAGGTCCGGCTGCGTTTCCACGCCACCTCGGACAACAACACCCACGGCCGGGGCGTGCTGGTCGACGCCGTGAAGATCACCGCCGGCGGCACCGAGCTGTTCGCCGACGGCGCCGAGAACGGCGCCAACGGCTGGACCGCCAACGGGTTCACCGTCATCACCGGCCGCACCGCCGTCAAGCAGCACCCGCGCGCCTACCTCGCCGAGAACCGCCGCTACACCGGCTACGGCGCGTTCCTGAAGACCGGCCCGTACAACTTCGGGTACGGCGGCGTCACCGGCAAGGCCAACGTCGTCGACAACTACCCCTACCAGGAGGGCGTCCTGCTCTGGCTGTGGGACACCGCGTACGGCGACAACAACACCAAGGACCACCCCGGCGGCGGGCTGATCCTGCCGATCGACGCCCACCCGGCGCCGATCCGCTTCACCGACGGCACCCTGGTCAACGCGCGGGCGCAGACCTACGACGCGCCGTTCTCGCTCAAGCCGACCACACCGTTCACCCTGCACAAGGGCGGCGTCGCGGTGCGGATCCCGTCCGAGCCGGCCGTCCCGGTCTTCAACGACCACACCGGTGTGTACGGCGACCCGGCCACCCCGCAGCTCACGGTGAAGGTGCCGGACACCAACACCAGGATCGAGGTCGTCCGGGAGTCCCAGGGCGGGCGGATCACCACCGTCCGGGTGGGCCCGGCCTCCTGAGCCGTACCCGCGCACGAAGGCCCCGGGCCCCCGACGAAAAGGGACCCGGGGCCGCTCGGAGTCACCGGCCTGAGCTCACCGCCCGCGGCGGCGGGCGGTGAGCACGGCCGTGGCCACCCCCAGCAGGGTGGCCGCGGCGATGCCGGAGGTCAGGATCGACGCCGCGGCGAGGTAACGCCCGGAGAACAGTTCACGCCAACCGCCGGCGGGCTCCTTCGACCCCGACTCCGGCGGGTAACTGTCCTGCTGCGCCATGGCAGTAGCGCTTCGTAAGGAGAATGATCCGGTCCCGTCCGGTACGCTTGATCTTCAACAGGACTTGAAGTCGAGGAGCCGTCATGGACACCGCACCGGTCGACCTGCTGAGCGTCGGCGAGGTGGCCCGGCGGGCCGGGATCGCCACCTCGGCGGTGCGCTTCTACGAGGACCAGGGCCTGATCTCCTCCGAGCGGACGACGGGCAACCAGCGCCGCTACCGACGGCACGTGCTGCGCCGGATCTCGCTGATCCTGGTCGCCAAGCGGCTCGGCATCCCGCTCTCCGAGGTGGCCGAGGTGTTCACCGGGCTCCCCGAGGACCGGATGCCGGGCAAGCACGACTGGGACCGCATCTCGCGGCGGTGGGCCGAGCAGCTGCGCGCCCGGCGGGCCGAGCTGGAGCGCCTGGAGGCGGAGCTGACCGGCTGCATCGGCTGCGGCTGCGTGTCGCTGCGCCGCTGCCGGGTGCTCAACCCCGGGGACGAACTGGCCGCCGAGGGGCCGGGCCCGCGCCGGCTGCTGCCGGGTACGGCGGGCGAGGCCAGTGCGGCGGGCGGGGCCGGCGGGGCGGCCGGGGCGTAGCAACGGCGGAACCCGGTCGGACGCGGCCCTCGTGAGGTTCCCCGCCACGTCCGACCGGGCGTGTGCGGCGAGGGGGTGCGTCCCTCGCCGGTTGGATGCCGTACCGCCCGGCGTGGGGGCAGCTGGGCGGTACGGCGGCTCTGGTGGTGGCCTCGGACCTCGGGGAGCCGCAGACTCCCCAAGGGCTCAGGCCCGGGAGAGGCTCAGGCCTCCGGGAAGTGGCAGGCCGCCTGCCGGCTGCCCGCCCCGGTGATCTGCAGCAGCGGGCGTTCCGTCCGGCAGACCTCCTGCGCCTTCGGGCAGCGCGGGTGGAAGCTGCACCCGGACGGCGGGTTCGCCGGGCTCGGCGGGTCCCCGAGCAGCACGATCCGCTCCCGCGCGCGCTCCGCCGCCGGGTCCGGCAGCGGCACGGCGGACAGCAGCGCCCTGGTGTACGGGTGCGCCGGGTTGCCGTACACCTCGCTCTTGTCGCCGATCTCGACGATCCGCCCGAGGTACATCACCGCCACCCGGTCGCAGACCCGCTTGACCACCGAGAGGTCGTGCGCGATGAACACGTACGCCAGGCCCAGCTCCTGCTGGAGCCGCTCCATCAGGTTGACCACCTGCGCCTGGATCGACACGTCGAGCGCGGAGACCGGCTCGTCGGCGATGACCAGCTTCGGCGAGGTCGCGAGCGAACGGGCGATGCCGATGCGCTGCGCCTGGCCGCCGGAGAACTCGTGCGGGTAGCGGTCGATGTGCTCGGGGATCAGCCCGACCAGTTCCATCAGCTCGCCGGCCCGCTTGCGCGCGTCGGCCGCGCTCGACCCCTGGACCAGCAGCGGCTCGGAGATGATCCGGGCCACCGTCTGCCGGGGGTTGAGCGAGGAGTACGGGTCCTGGAAGACCATCTGCAGGTGCTTGCGATGCGGCCGCAGCTGGGCCTGGGAGAGCCCGCCGATCTCGGTGCCGCCGAAGGTGACGGTCCCCGAGGTCGGGTCGAGCAGCCGGACGATCATCCGCCCGGTGGTGGACTTGCCGCAGCCGGACTCGCCGACCAGGCCGAGCGTCTCGCCCGTGCCGACGTCGAAGCTGACGCCGTCGACGGCGCGGATCGGGGCGCCGGGCCGGCCGGTGCGCCCGCGCCGACCGGGGAAGGTCTTCACCAGGTCCCGTACGGACAGCAGGGTCTCGGTCATGCCCGGGCTCCTTCCGGCACCAGCGGCAGATGGCAGGCGGCCTGGTGGCCGGGGGCGAGCGGGCCGAGCACGGGGCGTTCGGCCAGGCAGCGGGCGTGTTCCTCGGCGGTGGCGGCGACGGTGCGGGCGCAGCGCGGGGCGAAGGCACAGCCGGGGGCGGGGGCGATCAGCGACGGCGGACTGCCGGGGATGGCCCGCAGCGGGGCGTCGTCGGTGTCGTCCAGGCGCGGCAGCGAGTCCAGCAGGCCGCGGGTGTACGGGTGCGCGGGGGTGGCGAACAACCGGTCCACCGGGGCCTGTTCGGCGGCCCGGCCGCCGTACATGACCAGCACCTCGTGGGCGACCCGGGCGACCACGCCGAGGTCGTGGGTGATCATGAAGACTCCGAGGCCGCGCTCCTGCTGGATGCGGGCGATCAGGTCGAGGATCTGCGCCTGGACGGTGACGTCGAGGGCCGTGGTGGGCTCGTCGGCGATCAGCAGTTCGGGCTCGCAGGCGAGCGCCATGGCGATCATGACGCGCTGGCGCATGCCGCCGGAGAACTGGTGCGGGTACTCGTCGACCCGGCGGGCCGGCTCCGGGATGCCGACCTCGGCCAGCATCTCGATCGCCCGCTCGCGGCCGGCCCTGCGGTTGGCCTTGAAGTGCACCCGGTAGTGCTCGGCGATCTGCTCCCCGACGGTGTAGAAGGGGTGCAGGCTGGACAGCGGGTCCTGGAAGATCATCGCGATCCGGCGGCCCCGGACGGTGCCCAGCGCCCGCTCGCCGAGCCCGTTGAGCTCCTGCCCGTTGAGCCGGATCGAGCCGGTGACGGCGGCACCGCGGTGCAGGCCCATCACGGCGAGCGAGGTGACCGACTTGCCGCTGCCGGACTCGCCGACCAGGCCGAGCGTGCGCCCGGCCTCGACGGCGAAGGAGATGCCGTCCACCGCCCGGACGACGCCGCGGGGCGTGTCGAAGGAGACCCTGAGGTCGTCGACCTCCAACAGAGTCATCAATACCTCACTCTCGGGTCGACGTACGCGTAGAGCAGGTCGACCAGCAGGTTCGCGGCGACGATGAAGGAGGCCGCGAGCAGGGTGACGCCGAGGATGACGGGCTGGTCGGAGCGGACCAGCGCGTCGTAGAACAGCCGTCCGACGCCGGGCAGGCCGAAGATGGACTCGGTGATGACGGCGCCGGCCAGCAGGCCGCCGAGGTCCATGCCGAAGATCGTGAGGATCGGCGTCATCCCGGCGCGCAGCCCGTGCTTGACGGCGACGGTGGCGGGCGGCAGGCCCTTGGCCCGGGCGGTGCGGATGTACGGCTCGGCCATCGCCTCGATCATCGAGTTGCGGCTCTGCCGGGCGTACATGGCCGCGTACAGCAGGGCCAGCGCGATCCACGGCAGCAGCAGGTTGGAGGCCCACTCGACCGGGTTGTCGGTGAACTGGTGGTACGACGGGTACGGCAGCAGGCCAGCCGTTCTGACGACGCCCCAGATCAGCATGATCGAGGTGAAGTAGACCGGAAGCGACGCGGCGCCGACCGAGGCCACCATCAGCGTCTTGTCGGTGAGGCTGCCCTTGCGCAGCGCCGAGGTGACACCGGCACCCAGGCCGAGGACCAGCCAGAGCACGGCCGCGCCGACGGCGAGCGAGACGGAGACCGGCAGGCGGTCGGTGAGCAGGTCCCAGACCGGCAGCGAGTACTCGTAGGAGTAGCCGAGGCAGGGGAAGCCGCAGTGGGTGGCGCTGGCGCCGCTGCCGTAGTCGCGCCCGGCGAAGATGCCGGTGAGGTAGGTGGCGAACTGCTCCCAGACCGGCTTGTCCAGGCCCATCGCGATCTTGACCTCGGCGACCCGTTCGGGGCTGCAGGTCTTGCCGCAGGCGGCCACCGCCGGGTCGGAGGGCAGCAGGTAGAAGATGGTGAAGGTGATCGCGCAGACGGCCAGCAGGATGCCGGCCGCGGCGAGCAGTCGACGGCCGAGGTAGAGGATCACGACCGGCCTCCCCGGGGGTCGAGGATGTCGCGCAGCGCGTCGCCGAGCAGGGTGAAGGCGAGCACCGCGAGGAACAGGAAGACCGTCGGGATCAGGAAGTACGTCGGGTCGGTCTCGTAGTGGACGATGCTCTCGGCGATCATCTGGCCCCAGGACGGGGTCGGCGGGCGCACGCCCACGCCGAGGTAGCTGAGCGCGGCCTCGGTGGCGATCATGCCGGGGATGAGCAGCGTGGTGTAGGCGATGATCGGGCCGGAGACGTTCGGCAGGATCTCCCGGGTGAGGATCCGCCAGGAACGGGCGCCGCCGACCTTGGCCGCGTCGACGTACTCGCGGTGCTTGAGCGAGAGGGTCTGGCCGCGGACCACGCGGGCGATGCCGGGCCAGCCGAACAGGCCGATCACCAGGGTCATCAGCACGATCCGGTTGACGTCCTTGGCCACCGACATCATCGAGATCATGAAGATCAGGGACGGGAAGGACATGGTGAGGTCCATCACCCGGGAGAGCACGGCGTCGGTGCGGCCGCCGAAGTAGCCGGCGACGATGCCGGTCAGGGTGCCGACGACCACGACCACCGCGGTGGCGGTGAACGCGATCAGCAGCGAGGTCTGGCCGCCGTGCAGGACCCGGGCGAACAGGTCGCGCCCGGTCGCGGGTTCGACGCCCAGCCAGTGCCGGGTGCCGATCCCGCCGAAGTCACCGATCGGCAGGCCGCCGAGGTAGGGGTCGATCGCGCGTTTGTCGAACTCGTCGGGCGTCCAGCCGCCGAGCGCGCTCAGCGGTCCGGCCAGGGCGGTCAGCAGGACCATGAGGGCGACCGTGATCAGGCCGAAGCGGGCCGATCCCTTGGCCCACAACTGGTCCCAGACCAGCCGCCACGGCCCACGGCCGGCGGCTTTCGCGGGGCCCGCCACCGCGACCGGCGCGGCGGCGGGCTCAGTGGTTGTACTCATCGCGGACGGTCCCTCAGCCCTTGCTCTTCGAGGGGTCCTTGAGACCGATGGTGGCGAAGTCCCACTGGCCGGTCCAGACCGGGTGGCCGAAGGCGCCGGCCACGTTGGTGCCGGCCAGCAGCGGGCGGCGCTGCCACAGCATCGGCACGGTGGGCGCCTTCTTCAGCAGGTCGTCGCTGAGCTGCATCCAGGCCTTGTTGGCCTCGGTGACGTCGCTCATCGCGTTGATCTGGTCGATCCGGTCCGAGGTGGCCTGGTCGCGGAACTGCTCGACGTTGCCCTGGTTGCCCTTCTCCTTGATGGTGCGGCCGTCGAAGACCATGGGCAGGAAGGTGGCGCCCGACGGGTAGTCCGGACACCAGCCGACGATGGCGAGGTCGGGGGCGTTCTTGGTGTCGCCGATGGTGTCGTAGTAGACGGACGGGTCGGCGGTGGTGATGGTGACCTGGATGCCGACCTTGGACAGCGACTGCTGGAGCGCCTCGGCCCGGGTCTTGTCACCGGAGGAGGTGGTCAGCGAGACCTTGAGGTCGGTCTTGCCGGCGTCCTTGAGCAGCTGCTTGGCCTTCTCCGGGTCGCCGGTCGGGGCGATCTTCAGGGTGTCCTGCTTGGTGCCGCCGGTCAGCGCGGGCGGCAGGTAGGAGGTGGCCACGTCGGCCATCGCCGGGCCGCCGTACGCGGTGACCTGGGCGTCCCGGTCCACGGCGTACATCAGCGCCTCGCGCACCTTCGGGTCGTCGAACGGCGCCTTGGAGGTGTTGGGGTAGAGCATGTCGGTACAACCCTGCTGCTCGGCGATCAGCCGGGACTTCACGTCCGGCTTGGGCAGCACCTTGGAGATCGACTCCGGGCGCAGGTTCATCCACTCGATCGCGGAGGCGTCCGCGCCCTCGCTGGCGATGATCCGGTCGTCGACCTGTCCGCCCTTGAGGCCCTCGACGACCACGATCTTGTCCGGGTAGGCCTTGCGGACCGGGTCGGTGGACTGGTCCCACTTGTCGTTGCGGACCAGCGTCAGCTGCTTGCCGCGGTCGTAGGTCTCGATCTTGTACGGGCCGGAGGAGAACGGGCGCAGGTCGTACTGGGTGCCCTTGTCCTGGGACTGCGGCACCGGGGCGAAGGTCGACAGCGTCGTGGTGTAGGAGAACTCGGCGACCGGGCGCTTCAGGTGGAAGACGATGGTCTTGTCGTCCGGGGTCTCGATGCTGGACAGGTGCTCGCCGTTCAGCGGGCCCTTGTAGTTCTCGCCGTCGGCCAGGTACTGCTGGGCGTAGTCGGGGCCGCCGGTGAGGTCCGGGGCGAAGGAGCGCTCGACGTTGTACTTGACGTCGGCGGCCTTGATCGGCGTCCCGTCCTCGTACTTGACGCCGTCCTTGAGGGTGAACGACCAGGTCTTCCCGCCGTCGGAGGGGCGGCCGAGGTCGGTGGCGAGGTCGGGGACGAGCTCGCTGCCGGCGGCGCCCGGCTCGGCTTTGAAGGTGACCAGGGTGCGGTAGAGCAGCCGGATGCCGAAGTCCATGTTCGGCATGGTCCAGTTGCGGGCCGGGTCGAGGTGGGCGAAGTCCTGGTTGGACAGGACGGTGAGGGTGCCGCCCTTGACCGGGGTGCCGCCGACGATCGACCCGGACTCCGCACCCGGGCCCTTGGTGCTGGAGGGCGCGGCGTCGCCGCCACTGTCGCTCTTGTCGTTCTTGCAGGCCCCGAGGCCGAGGGTGAGGGTCGCCGCGAGGGCCGCCGCGAGGGCGGCGTGGGTGCGCCTGGTCATGTGCAACTCCGCTGTGGGGGGCCTGCCGTGAAGCCCGTGGTCCACCCCGGCAGGGATCCGGGGCCCGACCGGGAGGGCGACCGTCAAGGCCCGGCCACTCCGCGGTGTGACCCGTAACATAGTAATGTGAAATTGCACTGCACAAGAGGTGACGCCACCCGTTACCGAGCTGTGTCCGGGCCGCACCTCCCCCGCCTCCCACAGGAGTTCACCCGGGGCCCACACCCGACCCTGCTCAGCCGAGGCCCCGGGGTCGGGCGATCACGCCACCTTGACCGTCCGCTCCCCCTGCCGCACCGCCACCTCGACCTCTCCGCCGATCGCCGCCGCGTACGCCCGCAGATTTTCCAGGCTGTCCACCTGCCCGTGCTCGATCTGCGACACCCTCGCCTGGCTCACCCCCATCAGAGCGGCCACGTCCTTCTGCGTCAGCTCGGCCTTCCGCCGCAACTCGGCGAGCTCGTATCCGCGGATCCTCGCCAGCGTCTCCTGCCGGATGCGCGCCCGATCGGCCTCCGCCTCCGGCGTCGCCAGCTCGGGGTTGAGGCGGAGTGCCTCGGCCCGAACCTCCGTCCAGCTCCGACCCTTCATGCGCGCGCTCCCTTCCGCCGCTCCTCGACGCAGTCCGCATACCGCTTCTCCGCCAGAGGAATCGACTTGTCGTACCACTCCGACCAATGACCCGACTTGTCACCCGCCACGAAGATGATCGCCTCCCGCTCCTGGTCGAAGACGAAGAGCATGCGCACCTCGCTGCCGCCCGAGAACCCGGGCCTCAGTTCCTTGAGGTTGTGCAACCGGCTGCGGTGGATCCGGTCCACCGCAGGCCGCGCGGGGCGCGCTACCCCTGGGCGGACCGCCAGAGCCGGGTGACCAGGTCGGCCGCCGGGCCGGTGCGGGCGAGGTGGCGGGCGGTGCCGGCCCAGAGGTGCATGGCCTGGACGTCGGCACGACGGGTGGCGGCGGCGCGCAGCGGCTGGGTGAGGTGGTGCACCTCGGGGTAGGCGGGCGGCGCGTACGGACCGTGGCGGTCGATGAAGGCGTTGCGCAGGCCGCGGGCCGGGCGACCGGTGAAGGCCCGGGTGACGACCGTCTCCGGGAGGTCGGTGAGCGCCGCCCGGTGCACCGCCGAGGCGCCGGACTCGTCGGCGCGCAGCAGGGCCGTGCCCAGCTGCACCGCGACCGCCCCGGCGCGCAGCGCCGCCGCCACCGCCGGGCCGTCGCCGAGCCCGCCGGCCGCGATCAACGGCACCGTCGTCACCGCCCGTACGGCGGGCAGCAGTTCCAGCAGCGGGACGGCCCCGGGCTCGTCCTCGACGCGGTGGGTGGCGCGGTGCCCGCCGGCCTCCGGGCCCTGCACGCACAGCGCGTCCATCCCGACCGCCTCCGCCGCCCGCGCCTCGGCGGGCGTGGTGACGGTGCCGACCTGGACCGTCCCGGCCGCCCGGACCGCCGCCGCCTCCTCCGGCGCGGGCAGACCGAAGGTGTACGACACCACCGGCACCGGATCCGCCAGCAGTACGGCGAGCTTGGCCTCCCAGTCGTCCCGGTCCGGCCCGATCTCCTCGGGCAGCGCCACACCCCACCGCTCGGCCTCGGGCCGCAGCCGCTCCCGGTACGCGGCGACGGCCGCCGGATCGCCGGGCGGAGCCGGGACGAACAGGTTCACGCCGTACGGCCGATCGGTCAACTCCCGGACCAGTGCGATCTGTTCGGCCATCGCGGCGGCACTCCGGTACCCGGAGGCGAGGAACCCCAGCCCGCCGGCCCGGTTCACCGCGGCCACCAGTTCCGGGGTGGACGCCCCACCCGCCATCGGCGCGCCGACCACCGGTACGGCGAGTTCGTCGAGACGCACGGCCATCGGGAGTTCCTCCACTTCCTGCGGGCACGGACCATCCCACCCTATGCCCGGACCCGCCCTAGCGGATCAGCCCCCGTCCGCGCGCCGCCCGCACCGCCGCAGTACGCGAGTCCACCCCCAACTTGGTGTAGATGTGCACCAGATGGGACTTCACCGTGGCCTGGCTCAGGTGCAGTCGCTGGCTGATCTGCTGGTTGGTCAGCCCGTCCGCGACCAGCCCCAGCACCTCGGTCTCCCGCGCGCTGAGCGCAGCCGCGGGCGTCCGCATCCGTTCCAGCAGCCGGTCGGCGACGCTCGGCGCCAGCGCCGAGCGTCCCGCCGCGGCCGCCCGGACGGCCTGGGCCAGGTGCTCCGGCGGGGCGTCCTTGAGCAGGTAGCCGGTGGCGCCGGCCTCCAGCGCGGGCAGGGTGTCGGCGTCGGTGTCGTAGGTGGTGACGACGAGGACCCGGGGCGCGCCCGCCCGGGCGGTGATCTCGGCGGTCGCCTGGGCGCCGTTCATGGCCGAACCGGGCCCGAACTGGAGGTCCATCAGCACCACGTCGACCCCGCCCGCCGCCGCCAGCTCGACGGCCCGCTCGGCGGTCGCGGCCTCGGCGACGATGGCGAAGTCCGGTTCGCCCTCCAGCACCGCCCGCAGCCCGGCCCGCACCACCGGGTGGTCGTCCGCCAGCAGCAGCCGGATCACCGCGCCGCTCATCCGCGCTCCTCCCCACCCGGCAGATCCTCCGTACCGGGCAGATCGTCCGTACCGGGCAGATCCTCCGCGCCAAGCGGCCGCCCCACGACGGGCAACTGCACCGCGAGCGCCGTCCCCTCGCCGGGCGCCGACTCCACCGTGAAGGTGCCGCCCAGCGCCCGCGCCCGGGCCCGCATCGACGGCAGCCCGAATCCGCCGTCCGCACCGGTGCGACCCGCGACCGCCGCCGGATCGAATCCGGCCCCGTCGTCGAACACGTCCAACGCCACCTCGCCCTCCATGTAGCTGAGTGTCACCTCGGCGTGCGAGGCCTGCGCGTGCCGGACGGTGTTGCCGAGCGCGGACTGCGCGATCCGCAGCAGCGCGACCTCCTGCGGTACCGGCAGCCGTACCGGCTCCCCGGAGACGTGCAGGTGGACGGGCAGGGCGCTGTGCGCCGTGGTGGTCGCGCAGAGCCGTTCCAGCGCGACCGGCAGTGGGTCGCCGTCCAACGCGGGCGGGGTGAGCGCGCGGACGAACCGCCGGGCCTCGTCCAGGTTGTCCTGGGCGGCCTGCCGGGCCTGTTCGACGTACCCGGCGGCGGCCTCGGTGCGTTCCGGCAGTTCCCGCTGGGCGGCCCGCAGCAGCAGCTGGATGGAGGTGAGGCTCTGCGCGAGGGTGTCGTGGATCTCCCGCGCGAGGCGCTCCCGCTCGGCGAGCACCCCGGTCATGTGGTGCGCGGCGGCGGCGTCGGCACGGGCGGCGGTCAGCTCGTCGATCAGCCGGCGCCGTTCCTCGCTCTCCCGGTACAGCGCCTGGTAGCCGAGCACGGTGGCGGTGGCGACGGCCGCGCCGAGCGCGGGCCCGATCGCGGCGGGCAGGCTGAAGGTGTGCTGGTGCCAGGACCAGGCGGCGATCGCGGTGGCGGCGGTCAGCCCGACCGCGGTGAGGCCGGCGCGCCGCCCGAGCAGGTGCAGTTCCAGGAAGTACAGCGGGAACGCCAGCCACACCCCGTCCTGGGTGGCGACCAGCACGCCCACCCAGGTCACGCCGAGCAGCGCCAGCCAGAGCGCGGCGGCCCGGCGCGAGCGGCGGACGGCGGCCAGTCGGGGCCCGACGGCATAGACGGCGGCCATCGCGGTGGCCGCGGCGACGACGGACGCCGGCTCGGCGCCCCGGCCGACCACGGCGCGGGCGACGGCGAGTGCGAGCAGGCCCGCCACGAGCAGGTGCAGGCAGACCTGGAGGACGCGGGCGACGGGGGTGGTGCGGGATCGTTCGGTCGCCATCCGTCCAGCCTAGGTTCCGCGCCGGGCCCCGGCATCAATCAAAAGGTTGAACTCCGCTTCTGCCCTTTGATGCCGAGGATGCAATCCCCGGTGCGATGCCCGCGGGGCCCCTCCTCCGGGACGGTGGAAGCGTCGGAAAGCAGTTGTCCACAAGAAAGGCCCACCGTGTTCGTCGCCTGGAGGGATCTGGGGTTCGCCAAGGGGCGGTTCGCCCTGATGGGGACCGTCATCGTGCTGATCACCGTACTGGTCGGCCTGCTGTCCGGCCTGACCGCCGGGCTCGGCCGGCAGAACATCTCCGCGATCACCGGCCTGCCCGCCGACCACCTGGTGTTCGGCAAACCGGCCGACGGGCAGAAGCTCTCCTTCACCGACTCCCAGGTCACCCCCGAGCAGTGGCAGGCCTGGGCGCGCGAGCCGGGCGTCACCTCCGCCCAGCCGCTGGGCATCACCACCACCAAGGCCGCCGCCGGCGCCCGCACCGCCGCGCTGTCCGCCTTCGGCGTCCCGGACGGCTCCGGGCTGGCCCCGCAGGGCGCCCGGATCGCCCCCGGCCAGGCCGTCCTGTCGAAGACCGCCGCCGAGAACCTGGGCGGGCTCGCCCCCGGCGCCGACGTCACCCTGGCCGGCCACCACCTCCAGGTCGCGGCCGTCGACGGCGACGCCGCGTACAGCCACACCCCGGTGATCTGGACCAGCCTCACCGACTGGCAGCAGGCCGCCCCCGGCGGCGCCGGCCACGCGACCGTCATCGCGCTCACCACCGCCGAGGGCGCCGACCTGGGCGGCGCCGACGCCCGCCACGGCACCGTCACCCGCACCCGCGACGACGCCCTCGCCGCGATCGGCTCCTACACCTCCGAGAACGGCTCGCTGCAACTGATGCGCGGCTTCCTGTTCGCCATCGCCGCGCTGGTCATCGGCGCGTTCTTCACCGTCTGGACGATCCAGCGCAGCGGCGACATCGCGGTGCTGAAGGCCCTCGGCGCCTCCACCCGCTACCTGCTGCGCGACGCCCTCGGCCAGGCCGTCCTGCTGCTGGTGCTCGGCACCGCCCTCGGCACCGCCCTCGCGGCGGGCGTGGGGGCACTGGTCGGCTCCGCCGTGCCCTTCGTGCTGGACGCCCCGACCGTCCTGTTCCCGGCCGTGGTGATGATCGCGCTCGGCGCCGTCGGCGCGGCCCTGTCCATCCGCCGGATCACCTCCGTCGACCCGCTGACCGCCCTGGGGAGCGCCCGATGAGCCTTCACCTCGACCGCATCACCCTCACCTACCCGGACGGCGACGACCGGCTCACCGCCCTGGACGACGTCTCGCTGACCGTCCCCAAGGGCTCGATCACGGCCGTGGTCGGCCCGTCCGGCTCCGGAAAGTCCAGCCTGCTGGCGGTCGCCGCCACCCTGATCACCCCGGACTCCGGCCGGGTCGTGGTGGACGGCACCGACACCACGGGCCTCGGCCGCGCCGAGCTGACCGCGCTGCGCCGCACCCGGATCGGCATCGTCTTCCAGCAGGCCAACCTGCTGCCCTCGCTGACCGCCGCCGAACAGCTCCAGGTGATGGCCCACCTGGACGGCCGCTCCCCGCGCGCCGCCCTCCCCCGGGCCCTGGACCTGCTGGCCGCGGTCGGTCTGCGCGACCAGGCCGGCCGCCGCCCGCACCAGCTCTCCGGCGGTCAGCGCCAGCGCGTCAACATCGCCCGCGCGCTGATGAACGACCCCACCGTCCTGCTGATCGACGAACCCACCAGCGCCCTCGACCACGAGCGCGGCGCGGCCGTCCTCGACCTGATCACCGAGCTCACCCACCGCCGCGCCACCGCCACCGTCCTGGTCACCCACGACCGCACCCACCTGACCGCCGTCGACCAGGTCGCCGAGGTCCACGACGGCCGCCTGACGGTGCCCGCGGCGGCGGTCTGAGCTTCTTCCGCGCCGTCAGCACGTCGTCCACCGTGAGCGTCACCGACGCCCCGATCGACTCCGGCCGTGTGAACGGCTGCCCCGGGTGGTGGACGGCGTGCAGGCGCCTTCCGGCGCGCCCGATCCGCGGCCTTCACCCGACCGAGTGGTTTAACCCCTACCGCGCCCGCAACCGCAGCGCCGGGCGCTCCGCCTCGGCCGCCTCCTCCTGGCCCGCCCACAGCGAGCGGACGTGGCTGAGGTGGCGCGTCATGCAGGCCTCCGCCGCCTCCGCGTCGCCCGTGAGCATCAGGTCCAGCAGCTCCAGGTGCTCCTCCGCCGAGGAGGTCAGCTCACCGCGCTCGTCGAGCCGGTTGAGGCCGTACAGCCGCGAGCGCTTGCGCAGGTCGCTGACGACGTCGACGAGGCGGGCGTTCCCGGCCAGCCCCAGCAGGTCCAGGTGGAACTGCCGGTCCGCCTCCAGGTAGCCGATGAGGTCGTGCTTGCGGGCTGCGGCGACGATGGCCTCCGCCTGCGGGCGCAGCCGCTCCAGCTGCTCCTTGGTGGCGGTGCGGGTGACCCGGCCGACGGTGGGGACCTCGATCAGGGCGCGGATCTCGGTGTAGTCGTCGAGGTCGCGCTCGGTGAGCTCGGTGACCCGGAAGCCCTTGTTGCGGACGGCCTCGACGAGGCCTTCGCGGGCGAGGTCGAGCATGGCCTCGCGGACGGGGGTGGCGGAGACGCCGAAGTCGGCGGCGAGCGCGGGTGCGGAGTAGACGACGCCGGGGCGCAGTTCGCCGGAGATCAGGGCCGCCCGGAGCGCGTGGGCGACCTGGTCGCGAAGCCGCTCCTGTACGGAGATCAGGGTGCGGGGTTTGAGGTCGGCCATGGTGTTCCTCCGGGTGGGTGCAGAACACCAGTGTACAATGTCACGTTACGTTGAGTGTGCAACATTCCGCGATTCGAGCGACCTGTCAGCTACTGTCAGTTCGCCGAGCCCTCGCCGGCTCCGATCCGGCCGACGCCCATCGTGACAGCGGCCGCCGACCGTGACAACGGCCGGCGGCGCACGAGCTGCCACGCATTCTCACACGACGCTCCCCGCGAGCAGACGAACGGAGCCGACGCGGCGGGGGATCCCTTCCCACCGCGCCGACCCCTGCTTCACGACTCCCGACAAGCGCCCGGAGTAATGGACTTGGGAATCGACATCGCGTTGTACGACGGCCCTCCGGACGCCGGCCGCCGGCCCGGCCCGACGCTGCTGCACCTCTCCGGCGACCACGGCCCGGCACTCGCCGCCACCCCGGGCAGCCGGCGCCGCCTCCTCGGCGACTGAGCGTCAGGCGCTCCCGGCGGCCCCACCTGCCTCCGCACGCCCGGCGCTCCGGTACACCGCCGCCGCGACCGCCAGGTCCTCCCAGGCCATGCCGACGCTCTTGAAGAACCGCGGGCGGTCCCCCGGCACCGGCACCTCCCCGGCCACCAGCTCGGCCAGGTTCCACACCCGCCGCGAACCGTCCCCGCCCCCCGCGACCCCGGCCATCAGCAGGTCGCCCGCCTCCCGGGCCGCCACCGCCCGCGCCTCCACGTACAGTTCGGCCCGCTCGACCAGCACCTCGTCCACCTCCCGCGCGTCCGGCTCGTGCGAGCCGACCGCCGCGACAGCGGCGTGCGCGGGCACCAGCGCGCCGTCGAACAGCGGCGTGCGCGCGGTGGTGCAGCAGACCACCAGGTCCGCCCCGGCCACCGCCCCGGGCCCGCCGACCTCGGCCACCAGCCCGAGCCCCCGCCCGTACGCGGCCAGTGCCCCGGCCCGTTCGGCGTTGCGCGCCACCACGGTGAGCCGGGTCAGCGGCCGGACGGCCAGCAGCGCATCCAGGTGCCCGTACGCCTGCGGCCCGGAGCCGAACAGCACCAGGTGCGCGGCGTCCGGCACGGCCAGCCGGCGCAGTGCGACGGCGGTGACGGCGGGTGTGCGCAGCGTGGTGAGCGCGGCGCCGTCGAGCAGGGCGAGCGGCTGCAGGGTGGGCCCGTCGAGCAGCAGGTAGCTGCCGGTGATCCGGGGCAGCCCCCGCTCGGGGTTGGCGGGCGCGACCCCGGCGATCTTGACGCCGGCGTACGGCCCGGCAGCGGCCGGCATCATCAGCAGCTCGCCGGCCGGGACCGGGACGGCCGAGCGGGCCGGGGCCGGCTCCGGGTCGAACCCGTCGAGCAGCACCCGCTCGATCGCCGCCACGGCCCCGGCGGCCGTGACATCACCAACGCCCGGCACGGCGTACTGGAGCGGCTCAGCCGCCGCACCGGGCTGCGCGGGGGAAACCGGGACGGGGGGAATCGGGACGGCCGGAATCGGGACGGGGCCGCTCACAGCAGGAACCCCGCACCCAGGTCGTCGTCCGGTTCCAGGACGAACCCGTGCTCGCCGGTGCGGTGCGCGCTGCCGGTGACCTCGGTGACGACGCCGCCCCCCAGCGGGTCGCCGCCGGGCAGGACGCGGCCGGTGAAGACCGTCCCGATGACGGACTCGTGCCGCAGCTCCTCCCCCGGCGCCAGCCGCCCCTCGGCGGCGAGCACGGCGAGCCGGGCCGAGGTGCCGGAGCCGCAGGGCGAACGGTCGATCTGCCCGTCCGCGAAGACGGTGACGTTCCGCTGGTTCACCCCCCCGTCCTCGGCCGGGAGTTCGTCGTAGAGGATGACCCCGTAGACGCCCGACAGCAGCGGGTCGGCCGGGTGCGCCACCGCCGCCGAGCCGACCAGCAGTTCCCTGATCTCCCGCCCGGCGGCGGTGAGTTCGGGCAGCTGCCCGGGCTCCACCGCGAGGCCGAGGGCGGCCGCCGGCACCGAGGCGTAGCAGGCGCCCGCGTGCGCCACCGCGACCTCCACGGTGCCCCGCGAGGTGGCCAGCGCCAGCTTGAGCGCGCTGACCCGGGTGGGCACGTTGCGGAAGGTCACGCCGGTGGTCCGCCCGCCGGCCCGGTGCACCAGCGCGGTGACCCGGCCGGACGGCACGTCGATCCGCACCCGCGCCACGCCGTCGGCGGGGGCCGCGACCAGTCCGGAGTCCACCGCCCAGGCGCCGAGCGCGATGGTGCCGTGCCCACAGGCCGTCGAGTAGCCGTCCTTGTGCCAGAACAGCACCCCGAGGTGCGCCTCGTCGTCGTCCGGCGGCACCAGGAACCCGCCGTACATCCCGGCGTGGCCGCGCGGCTCGCGGCTGAGCAGCCGCCGGACGTCGTCCAGCGCGCTCGGCCGGGGCGCGGTCGCGCTGCCGCCGGCGCCGAGCGCGATGGCCCGCCGCTCGGCGACGGTGTCGCCGGGGATCGCCGGCACGCCGTCCAGCACGATCCGGAACGGCTCACCGGCCGCGTGGTAGTCGACGGTGCGGACGAACATCACGCACCACCGCCCGGCAGGACACTGACCGTGCGGCTGACGGTGTAGAAGTCCAGCGCCGCCTGGCCCTGCTCGCGCTCGCCGTGGGCGGCTCCCTTGGCGCCGCCGAACGGCAGGTGGAAGTCGACGCCGCTGGACGGCGCGTTGACCCGGATCATGCCCGCGTCCAGCCGGTCGGCGGCGGCCAGCGCCACGTCCAGGCTGCGGGTGTGCACCGAGGTGGAGAGGCTGTGCGGGGTGTCGTTGGCGAGCGCGATCGCCTCGTCCAGGTCGGCGGCGGCGTGCAGCAGCGCGATCGGGCCGAAGAACTCCTCACGCGCCAGCGGGTGTTCGGCTGGCACGTCGGTGAGCAGGGCCGGTTCGACGTACCAGCCGTCCCGCTCGGGCGCCCGGCCGCCGGTGAGCAGGGTGGCCCCGGCGGCGGTGGCGGTGGCGACGGCGTCGGTGAGCCGGTCCCGGGCGGCGGCGTTGATGACCGGCCCGCAGGCCGCGTCGTCGACCAGCTCCAGCGCCTTGACCAGGGCGTCGCGCAGCGGCTCGTACGCGGCGCCGACCGCGATCACCCGGCTGGTGGCGGTGCACTTCTGCCCGGCGTACCCGGCGATGGCGGAGGCGATGTGGGCGGCGGCCTGCGCGAGGTCGGCGTCCGGCAGCACCAACGCGGCGTTCAGCCCGCCGAGTTCGGCCTGCACCGGCACGCCGCGCTCGGTGGCGGCCCGGACCACGGCCCGGCCGACGCCGGTCGAGCCGGTGAAGGAGACCACGTCCACCGCGTCGACCAGCGCCACGCCCTCCTCCGCGCCGCCCGGCAGCACGGTGAACACGCCCTCGGGCAGCCCGGCCCCCGCGGCCAGTTCGGCCAGCCGCAGCGCGCAGGCGGTCGCCTCGGGCGCCGGCTTGAGCACCGCGGTGTTGCCGACCGCCAGCGCCGGCGCGGCCTTCCAGGTCGGGATCGCCAGCGGGAAGTTCCACGGTGCGATCAGCCCGGCCACCCCGTACGGGCGGCGCCGGGTGAGCAGCAGCCCGGGCCCGGCCGCGGTCTCGTGCACCGCCCCGGACGGCGCGAACGGCGCCTGCGCGTAGTACCGCCAGATCGCCGCGGTGCGGGCGACCTCGCCGCGCGCCTCGGCGAGCGGCTTGCCGACCTCGCGCACGATCAGCCCGGCCAGTTCCTCCGCGTGCGCCTCGACCGCCTCGGCGATCCGGCCGAGCGCCGCCGAGCGGGCGCCCGCACCGGCCGCGAGCCAGCCGGGCTGCGCGGCCCGGGCCCGCCCGACGGCGGCCCGGACGGCCTCCGCTCCGGGCTCCTCGACGGCGACGACGAGGTCCGCGGGGTCGGCGGGGTTGTACGAGGTGATGGTCACAACTAGCAGCCCTTCAGAGGTGGTTCAGCAGGCGTCGGAGCAGGCACCGCTCACAACAGGAATCCGGCCGGGAACGGGTCGCTCGGGTCCAGGAAGTACTGGGCGGTGCCGGTGATCCAGGCCCGCCCGGTGACGGTGGGCACCACGGCGGGCCGCCCGGCCACCTCGGTCTCCTCGACCAGGCGCCCGATGAAGGTCGTCCCGATGAAGGAGTCGTTGCGGAAGTCCCGCCCCAGCGGCAGTTCGCCGCGCGCGTGCAGCTGCGCCATCCGCGCCGAGGTGCCGGTGCCGCAGGGCGAGCGGTCGAACCAGCCGGGGTGGATGGCCATGGCGTGCCGGGAGTGCTCGGCGGTCGAACCGGGCGCGAGCAGCTGGACGTGGTGGCAGCCGTGGATGGACGCGTCCTCCGGGTGCACCGGGCGGTCGGGGCTCGCGTTGATGGCCTTCATCAGGGCCAGTCCGGCGTCCAGGATGTCCTGCTTGCGCTCGCGCTCGAACGGCAGCCCGAACTCGGCGAGCGGCAGGACGGCGTAGAAGTTGCCGCCGTACGCCAGGTCGTAGCCGACGGAGCCGTACCCGGGCACCTCGATCTTGCTGTCCAGCGCGACCGAGTAGGAGGGCACGTTGCGGATGGTCACCGCCGTCGCGGCGCCGTTCTCGACCCGCACCTCGGCGATCACCAGCCCGGCGGGCGTGTCCAGCCGGACCGTGGTGACCGGCTCGACCACGGGCACCATGCCGGTCTCGACCAGCACGGTGGCGACGCCGATGGTGCCGTGCCCGCACATCGGTAGCAGGCCGGAGACCTCGATGTAGAGCACGCCGAAGTCGGCGTCCGGCCGGGTCGGCGGCTGCAGGATGGCGCCGCTCATCGCGGCGTGGCCGCGCGGCTCGTACATCAGCAGGGTGCGGAAGTGGTCCAGGTGCTGCTGGAAGTGCACCCGGCGCTCGGCCATGGTGGCCCCGGGGATGACGCCGAAGCCGCCGGTGACGACCCGGGTCGGCATGCCCTCGGTGTGCGAGTCGACGGCGTGGAACACGTGACGGCTGCGCATGGCTTACGACTCCCGTCGGGTGGCCGTACGGACAGGACGACCGTACGGGATCGGATGGGTGGGCCGGGCCGGCTGCCCCCGCAGCCGGCCTGGTGACGATGTCCCGCAGTTACGCGAGGCCTTCGGCCAGCGCCTTCTCGGTGGCCGCGCGGACGGCCGTCTCGATCTCCGGGGTCAGCGGCTGGCGCGGCGCGCGGACCGGGCCGCCGGGGCGCCCGGCGATGTCCATGGACAGCTTGATGGCCTGCACGAACTCGGTCTTGGAGTCCCAGCGCAGCAGCGAGTGCAGCGACTTGTACAGCGGCAGCGCGGTGTCCAACTCGTGCGCCACGGCCGCCCGGTACAGCGCCACGCTGGCCTCCGGCAGCGCGTTCGGGTAGCCGGCGATCCAGCCGACCGCGCCGGCCAGCGCCAGCTCCAGCAGCACGTCGTCGGCGCCGATCAGCAGGTCCAGCCCGGGGGCCAGCTCGGCGATCTCGTAGGCCCGGCGGACGTCGCCGCTGAACTCCTTGACCGCGACGATCGAGCCCTCGCCGTGCAGCTGCGCGAGCAGCGCGGGGACGAGGTCGACCTTGGTGTCGATCGGGTTGTTGTACGCGACGACCGGCAGGCCGGCCTTGGCGACCTCGGCGTAGTGCGCGCGGACGGACGCGTGGTCGGCCCGGTAGGCGTTCGGCGGCAGCAGCAGCACGGACCCGGCACCGGCCTCGGCGGCGTGCTCGGCCCAGCGGCGGGACTCGGCACTGCCGTAGGCGGCCACGCCGGGCATGACCCGGGAGCCGTCACCGGCCGCCTCGACGGCCACCTCGACGACGCGGGCGCGCTCCTCGGCGGTGAGCGTCTGGTACTCGCCCAGCGAGCCGTTGGGGACGACGCCGTCGCAGCCGGACTCGATCAGCCAGCGGACGTGCTCGGCGTACGCGTCGTAGTCGACGGAGAGGTCCGGGCGCAGCGGGATCGTGGTGGCGACCATGATGCCGCGCCAGGGCCGGGTGGTGTCGCGCGGGGTGTTGGACACGATGAGCTCCTTGGTGAGGTGTGACATTTTATTAGAGGGGAGGGGCCGGAGACAAGAGTCCCCGGCCCACAGGTTCGAAAACCGGCCCTAGGGCCGGACAGGCCCTAGCCCTCGCCGGACGGCCCGGCCGCCAGCTGCGAGAGCGGCACCGGGCAGGCCAGCGGCCGCCGGTCCGGCCCAGGCTCACCCGGACCGGCCAGGCAGGCCACGGCCGGACCGCACATCCGGCCCTGGCACCAGCCCATCCCGGCCCGGGTGAGCAGCTTGACGGTGCGCGGATCGCCCGCGCCCAGCTCGTCCACGGCCTCCCGGATCCTCGCGACCGGCACCTCCTCGCACCGGCAGACGTCGGTGTCCGGCCGCAGCCAGCCCGTCCAGCCGGGGCCGGGCCGGTGGGCCGCGGCCATCAGCTCGGCGAACTTCCGCAGCCGGGTCCGGCGGCGCAGCAGCGCGGGCTTCGGCACCCGGTCGGCCACGGCGTGCGCGGCCAGTTCGCCCTCGACGATCGCGAGATCCGCGCCGCCGACGCCGTTGGTCTCCCCCGCCGACCACAGGCCGGGCACGGTGGTGCGCAGCCGGGCGTCGACCCGGAGTCCGACCGCGCCGTCCGGTGCGGTCCGGGTGGCCGCGCCGAGTTCGGTCGCCAGGTCGATCTGCGGCAGCAGTCCGTGGCCCACGGCGACGGCGTCACAGTCGATCCGGCGCTCCGTGCCGGGCACCGGCCGCCACTCGGCGTCCAGCCGGGCCACCGTGACGGCGGTGACCCGCTCGGTCCCGTGCGCCTCGACGACGGCGCCGCGCGGACGCAGCCGGACGCCGTGCCGCAGCAGCACGCCCCCGTGCCCGGCGCCCTCGACGAGCTTGGCGGGGACGGCCGCCAGTACGCCCGGGCGCCGGGCGTAGCCGAGGTAGTCGGTGGCCTCGACCACCGCGGGCACCTCGGCCCCGGCGGTGACCAGCGAGGACGCCGCCGCGAGCAGCAGCGGCCCGCTGCCGGCCACCACGATCCGCCGCCCGGGCAGCACCAGCCCGGCCTTGAGCATGGCCTGTGCGCCGCCCGCGGTGACCACCCCGGGCAGGGTCCAGCCGGGGAACGGCAGCTGCCGCTCGTACGCGCCGGTGGCGAGCAGCACGGAGCGGGCCGGGACGGTGGTCCGGTCGGCGGCCTCCGGCCCGCGCGTCACGTGCACGGCGAAGCCGTCGGCGGTCCGCTCCAGCGCCCACACCTGGTGCCCGCCGCGGAAGCGGACCCGCCCGGCCCGCTCGTGCGCGGCGAGCCGGTCGGCCAGTCCGGTGTAGACGGACCAGCCGTGGTGGAGCCGGTCCGGGCGGGCCGCGCCGAGGCCGGGCGCGGGGTGGCGGTAGTACTGCCCGCCGGTGTCGCGGCCGCCGTCCAGCAGGACGCAGCGCAGCCCGAGGTCGGCGGCGGTGACGGCGGCGGCGAGCCCGGCCGGGCCGGCACCGACCACCGCGAGGTCGTACCGGGCGGACTGCGGCGGTTCCACGGGCTCAGACGGCGAGGTCGGCACGGCCGTTGCCCTCCTGGGTGGTCACGGTGGTGCCGGGCTCGGCGGGGAGCAGGCAGGTGCGCTGGTTGGGGCGGCCGTCGACGGTGGCCAGGCAGTCGAAGCAGGCGCCGATGCCGCAGAACACGCCGCGCGGCCGGCCGCCGACCCGGGTGGTGCGCCAGGCGAGCACGCCGTCGGCCCAGAGCGCGGCGGCGATCGACTGTCCGGGCAGGGCCGGGACGGGTCGGCCGTCGAACTCGATGTGGTGGGCGGGGCCGGGCTCGGCCCCGACCAGCTCGGCGGGGGTGCGGCGCATCAGCGGCCTCTCCGTTCCGGGGGTGGTCGACAGGGGGGTGCGGGGGGTCGGACGCAGGTCGAGGAGCCGGTTCAGGCGTCCGTACCGGTGTCCGCCGGGAAGCGGTCCGCGCGGAACGGCGCGAGGTCGAGTTCCGGCCGCTTGCCGGTCAGCTGCTCGCTGATCAGCAGGCCGGTCGCCGGGGCCAGCCCGATGCCGGCGCCCTCGTGCCCGCAGGCGTGGTGGAGCCCGGGCACCCGGGGGTCCTCGCCGATCGCCGGCAGGTGGTTCGGCAGGTACGGGCGAAAGCCCCGGTAGGTGCGCATCACGGTGACGTCCGCGAGCACCGGGAACAGCGCCGCGGCCTGTGCGGCGAGCCGCCGCAGCGCCTCCTGGGAGAGGGTCCGGTCGAAGCCGACCCGCTCGCGACTGGCGCCGATCAGCACCGGCCCGCCGGGGGTGCCCTCGACCACGGCGGAGGTCTGCAGCCCGGCCGAGCCGCTGGCGACGTCGGCCACGTAGTCGGCGGCGTAGACCTTGTGCCGGACGATCCGCGGCAGCGGCTCGGTGACCAGGACGAAGCCGCGGCGGGGCATCACCGGCAGGTGCGCCCCGGCCAGCCGGGCCAGTTCGCCGCCCCAGGTGCCGGCCGCGTTGACCACGGCGGGGGCGTCCAGCCGGCGGCGGTCGGTCCGCACGCCGCGCACGGCGCCGTCCGGCCCCCGGAGCACGGCGGTGACGGTCTCGCCGGTGATCAGCTCGGCGCCCATCCGGCGGGCCTCGCGCAGCAGGTGGGCGGCGGCGAGGGCGGGCTGGACCTGGGCGTCCTGCGGGTAGTGGAAGCCGCCGGCCAGACCGGGGGCGAGGTGCGGCTCCAGGTCGCGCAGCCGCTCGGCGGGGACCTCCTCGGCGGTGACGCCGACGGCGGCCTGCCCGGCGGCGAAGGCCCGCAGCGCGTCCTGCCCGGCCGCGGTGGCGGAGACCACCACGCCGCCCTTGGGCTCGTACTCCATGGCCGCGCCGAAGCGCTCGGCGAGCTCGCGCCAGAGCCGGGTGCTGAGCAGCGCGAGGTCGAGCTCGGGCCCGGGCTCCTTGTCGGAGACCAGCAGGTTGCCCTCACCGGCGCCGGTGGTGCCGCCGGCCACCGGCCCGCGGTCGACGACGGCGACGGTGAGCCCGGCGCGGGCCGCGTAGTAGGCGCAGGCGGCGCCGACCACGCCGGCGCCGACCACGACGACGTCCAGGGGAGGTCTCTGGGTCTTCAGCACGTCGGTAATATGTCACATGCC
The DNA here is from genome assembly GCF_044742585.1 of Kitasatospora sp. NPDC087861. Lineage (NCBI taxonomy): Bacteria > Bacillati > Actinomycetota > Actinomycetes > Kitasatosporales > Streptomycetaceae > Kitasatospora > Kitasatospora sp. NPDC087861. Next base: position 4,346 of record NZ_JBIUUS010000009.1, on the reverse strand, counting down.
ATCCACCCTGCCAAGACCATCCGGCCGAATCCCGAACCGGACCGGAACAGCGCAAAAGCCCCGGCCCGCCGCGTCGGGCGGCGGGCCGGGGCCCCGGGCGTGTGGCACACGCCCTCACGATGCGCTACCGGCTCAGGTGATGTCGTCGATCTGCTCGTGGCGGGCGGCCGGCACCGGGGCTCCGGCCGCCGGCGCGGTCGAGGCCTCGACCATCTCCGCACCGGCCACCGGCTGCACCGAGAGGTCCAGCTGCGAGGCCTCCTCGTCGCTCAGCCCGGCATCGGGGTTCCGGCGGAGCTTGCGCTTGTCGTTGAACAACGCGATGGCCACCGCGATGAAGTAGAGCGCCCAGATCGGCGCGGCCAGGACGAGCATGCTCACCGGATCGGCACTCGGCGTCGCGAAGGCCGCGAAGACCGTGATGCCCATGACCATGCCGCGCCACCAGCCGAGCAGCCGCTTGCCGGTGACCATGCCGACCATGTTCAGCATCACGAGCAGCAACGGGAACTCGAAGGCCAGACCGAAGACCAGCACCATCCGGGTGGCGATGTCGAGGTAGTCCTCGGGCGGCAGGATCGGCGTGGTGTGGTTCGGGGTGAACGAGATCAGCACGTCGACGGTGGTCGGCAGCACCAGGATGGCGCAGCCCACACCGGCCAGGAAGAGCGGTGCCCCGGCGGCCATGAAGATGACCGCGTACTTCTTCTCGTGCTTGTGCAGACCGGGCGCCACGAAGGCCCAGACCTGGTAGAGCCAGATCGGCACGGTCGCGACCACACCGGCCGTCAGCGACACCTTGAGCATCCAGGTGAAACCGGCGGTCAGACCGATGTTGGAGACCTGGGCGCACTTGCCGTGGTACTGGTCGGCGGTGTCCGGCGTGCAGTGCGGCAGCGGCGTGAGCAGGAAGTCCTCGATCTTCTTGTGGTAGATCGCCGCGATGATCGTGATCACCACGATCGCCAGGACCGACTTGACCACGCGGTTGCGCAGTTCCCGCAGGTGGTCGGCGAGGGCCATCCGCCCCTCAGGATCCTTGGACGCCTTCGACGCCTTGGAGAGCTTGCTCAACCCCGGTCCTCAACTCGTGCGTCGAGGCCCGCCGGTCGACGGGCCTCCGTGGTCGCGTTCGTCACGTGCGCCGCGCTCAGTGCGGGCGGTCGCCGTCGGGCGCGGACGGCCCGGCGGTGGGCTCGGCCACCGGACGGGCCGTGCCCGACGCGCCCGGAGCGGCCTGGATGGTCCTGGCCGCGGTCGTCGCCGGACCACCGTCGACCTGCGCCGCCGGGGGCGGCGTCGCGGCGTCGCCCTCCTCGGCGCCGTCCGAGCGCATCGCCCTGGCCTCGCTCTTCAGGATCCGCATCGACTTCCCGAGCGAACGCGCCAGATCGGGCAGCCGCTTCGCGCCGAACAGCAGGACGGCGAAAACCACGACCACCACGATCGCGGTCATCGAGATACGCATGCGCGACCACCTTCACTCATGGCGACCCGTCGGGCCGCCCGCCGCGGATGGTAACCGCTGCGGATGACGCCACGACGACGGCCTCCCTAACAGGACAGCGACCCCCGTTCGCCGTGAAGCAGTGCAGGAGCCACCTGAGAGCGTAACCCGCCCGGGCCTCCCGGCAGCAGCCCCGTCCCACCGACGGCCCCACTGTGCTACCGGACCGGCCCTACCGGCCGGGCACGGCCGAGGCCAGGTCCCCCGCCGCCTCGGCCAGCGCCCGCGAGGCCGCGTCCACGCCCTTGGCCAGCGCCCGCACGTCCAGCCAGAGCCGGATCGCGAGCGCCCCGAGGACCAGCAGGCCCGCGGTGGCGAGCAGGACGGCGGCGACGAGCATCCAGGACATGCGCCCCACCCTATACGGGCCCACCTGCGGCTCCGGCCGGGTGCGCTACCCCTCGGCCGGGACGAGCCGCATGGTGCGGACCCCGGCACCGGTGAGCGCCGCGACGATCTTCTCCCCGGCCGGCTTGCGCACCGCCGCCCCGCAGAGCGGACAGCCGAAGCTGTAGTACGCCTGGGCCGGGGTACGACCGAGGGTCAGCCGGAACTCCTCGGCCGGGAGCTCGACCTTCTCCCGGCACTCGGAGCAGTACACCTTGAATCTGGTCCCGGGCTCCACCGATCAGACCTGCCGCTCCCCGCCGACCGTCGGCTCGCCGTAGGCGGCCAGCGCCTCCAGGGCGGCCGCGCGGGCCTGTCCGGCCAGCTCGGGCGGCGAGACGATCCGGCCGTCCCGGCCCAGCCGCAGCGCCAGCGGGCGCAGCTGGGAGGGGTCGGCGCTGCGCAGGGTGATCCGCAGTCCGCCGTCGGACAGTTCCTCGGCCCGGTCGTGGGTGTAGTACTCGGCCACCCAGCGCCCACCGGAGGAGACCTCGACGACCACCTCGGGGTCGTCCGCGGACGGGTTGACCAGCCCGCCGCTCAGGTCGCGCGGCTCGCGCCGGGGCGGGTCGGCCGGGACGTCCAGCACCCGGATCTCGGCGACCCGGTCCAGCCGGAACATCCGGTGGTCCTCGGAGGTGCGGCACCAGGCCTCGAGGTAGGTGTGGCCCTCGGTGAGCAGCCGGATCGGGTCGACCTCGCGCTCGGTCATCCCGCCGCGCCCGTGCGAGTAGTAGCGCAGCCACAGCCGGCGCCCCTCGCTGAGCGCGCGGTCGATGTCCGCGAACACGTGGCCCTCCGCCTCGAAGGTCACGCCGACCCGGGCGCTGCCGGCGGCGCTCTCTCCGGCCGCGTTCTCGATCTTGACGACGGCCCGGGTGAGCGCCTCGCGGTCGCCCGCCCGCAGGCCGGGCAGGCCGGCCACCGCACGGGCGGCGACCAGCAGCGCGGTGGCCTCGTCGGCGGCCAGGCGCAGCGGCTGGGCCACGTCGTCGACGTTGTGCCACCAGATCCGCTCGCCGTCGGTGTCGATGTCGAGCAGGTCGCCGCCGCGGAAGCTGGTGCCGCACATCGGCAGCACGTTGAGGTCCCCGATCAGCTCGCGCTCGGAGATCCCGAAGGCGCGGGCCACCTCGGCCACCTCGGCGCCGGGGCGCTCGCGCAGGTAGGTGACCAGCGACAGCATCCGCCTGGTCTGGTCGATCGCGTTGCTCACGCCCGCACTCCTTCACTCAGCCCGGCGACGGCCCGCAGCCGGTCGATCACGTCGGCCCGCAGCTCCTCGGGGCCGAGCACCAGCACGTCCGGCCCGAACTCCGCGAGGTCGGCGCCCAGCCCGTTGCCGTACGGGATCTCCAGTTCGTCCCAGTCCTCGTCCACCCGCGAGCTGCTCAGCGCCTTGGTGCGCAGCGGGAAGCCCGCCCCCCGGCGGACCCGGACGGAGGCGGTGGCGGTGGCGCCCTCACCGGCGAACTTCGCGACGGTGGCGCGGACGTCCACGTGCTCGGGCACGGTGCCGAGGAACGCGCCGGACTTGGCCCGGACCTTGCCGATGATCCGGCTGAGCCGGAACACCCGGGCGTCGCCGCGGTCGCGGTCCCACCCCGCCAGGTACCAGTGCCCGCGCCAGCACTCCAGTGCCCACGGCTCGACGCTGCGCAGTTCGACGGCGGCGGCGCCGGCCTTGCGGTACTCGAAGCCGACCGCTCGGCGGTCCCGGGCGGCGGTGAGCAGCGGCTCGAACGCGGCCTCCCGGGCGGGGATGCGCGGCTCCAGGGCGGTCCGGCCCTCGGGCTCGGCGAACGGCACCCCGGCCGCGCGCAGCTTCTGCAGCGCGCCGCTGGCCGCGCCGGACATCTTGGCCTGCTGCCAGACCCGGGCGGCCAGGGTCAGCGCGGCCGCCTCCTCGGCGTCCAGCGCGATCTCGGGCAGCCGGTTGCGGTCGGCGCGGGCCAGGTAGCCGAGTTCGCCGTCCAGGGCGTTCTCGTCCACGTCGATCACCAGGCCGAGTTCCCGCAGGTCGTCCTTGTCCCGCTCGAACATCCGGTTGAAGGCGTCCTCGCTGCTGTTCTGCCAGGCTTCGCGATACGCCTCGATGGATTCCCGCAGCTCCTTCTTGGAGAGCGGACGCCTGGTGTTCATCAGGCACAGGGCGAGATTCATCAGCCGCTCTGCCTTGGCGATCGCCATCGCTGACCCTTCCGGTGTGCCGCGCCGTGCGCGGGGTGCGCCGCCGGGTAGTCGTCACCCGGCGGGACCGACCGTACCGGTAGCGGTACGCACTGCAAAAGCGGCGTCCGGCACCTGCTCCTCAGGACACGACCGTGGGGCGCACCCCCCCCCGGGGGGGGGCCCCCCCCCCCCGCGCAGACCCCCCCCCCGGCGCCCCCCCACAAAACGGGGGGGCCCCCCCGGGGGGGCGGGGGGGGGGGCCGGGTTGCGGGGCCCCCGG